>CP062007.1:3067500-3337500 GCA_022749295.1 Flavobacteriaceae bacterium GSB9 | reverse complement strand
ATGCCGGACCGCTCGACTAGTGAGCTGTTACGCACTCTTTAAATGAATGGCTGCTTCCAAGCCAACATCCTAGCTGTCAAAGCAGTCCAACCGCGTTTTTTCAACTTAGCATACATTTGGGGACCTTAGCTGATGGTCTGGGTTCTTTCCCTCTCGGACATGGACCTTAGCACCCATGCCCTCACTGCCGATGAACATTTTATAGCATTCGGAGTTTGTCTGGAATTGGTAGGCGGTGAAGCCCCCGCATCCAATCAGTAGCTCTACCTCTATAAAACTATAAATCGACGCTGCACCTAAATGCATTTCGGGGAGTACGAGCTATTTCCGAGTTTGATTGGCCTTTCACCCCTACCCACAGGTCATCCGAAGACTTTTCAACGTCAACCGGTTCGGTCCTCCACTGTATGTTACTACAGCTTCAACCTGCCCATGGGTAGATCACACGGTTTCGCGTCTACCACTACTGACTATGGCGCCCTGTTCAGACTCGCTTTCGCTACGGATCCGGCACTTAATGCCTTAACCTTGCCAGCAACGGTAACTCGTAGGCTCATTATGCAAAAGGCACGCCGTCACCCTTACGGGCTCCGACCGCTTGTAAGCGTATGGTTTCAGGTTCTATTTCACTCCCTTATTCAGGGTTCTTTTCACCTTTCCCTCACGGTACTGGTTCACTATCGGTCTCTCAGGAGTATTTAGCCTTATGGGATGGTCCCCACAGATTCATACAGGGTTTCACGTGCCCCGCACTACTCAGGATACTGCTATCGCATTGCTCTTTACCTATACGGGACTATCACCCTCTATGGCCTGTCTTTCCAAACAGTTCTAATTCATCGCAACTCGAACATTGCAGTCCTACAACCCCGGCACTGCCGTAACAGCACCGGTTTGGGCTAATCCGCGTTCGCTCGCCACTACTAGCGGAATCACTTTTGTTTTCTCTTCCTCCGGGTACTTAGATGTTTCAGTTCCCCGGGTTCGCCTCCTTATAGGATAACATGTCTTCAACATGCTGGGTTGCCCCATTCGGATATCCACGGATCAAATCGTATGTGCCGATCCCCGTGGCTTTTCGCAGCTTATCACGTCCTTCTTCGCCTCTGAGAGCCTAGGCATTCCCCATACGCCCTTGTTTAGCTTATTGTACTTTTTGCTTTTTTAATGAGTTCGGAAGTCTGTACCGCTCGCGTGGTACAGAAATCCTTAAATTAATTATTGCTTATAGAACCGGATAAATCCGATCCTAAAATTTCATGTATCTTTTTTTCAATATGTCAATGAACTTCTTTCCGCACTGCGGAACCGTGGAGAATATCGGAGTCGAACCGATGACCTCCTGCGTGCAAGGCAGGCGCTCTAGCCAGCTGAGCTAATCCCCCATTGTGGAATTCAGAATTATGAATTCAGAATTACGAATGTTGAATCCCCTTGCTTCTAGAATTTCCTTTAATTAGTAGTCTCAGGCAGACTCGAACTGCCGACCTCTACATTATCAGTGTAGCGCTCTAACCAGCTGAGCTATGAGACTCTACTTAATTATTGTAATTATAAATCAACAGCTTTGAGAACAGACTATCTCTTGCAACAGTCTTGATACCTTTGGTCGTCTTTCTCTAGAAAGGAGGTGTTCCAGCCGCACCTTCCGGTACGGCTACCTTGTTACGACTTAGCCCTAGTTACCGATTTTACCCTAGGCCGCTCCTTGCGGTGACGGACTTCAGGCACTCCCAGCTTCCATGGCTTGACGGGCGGTGTGTACAAGGCCCGGGAACGTATTCACCGCATCATGGCTGATATGCGATTACTAGCGATTCCAGCTTCACGGAGTCGAGTTGCAGACTCCGATCCGAACTGTGATAGGGTTTATAGATTCGCTCCGCCTCGCGACGTGGCTGCTCTCTGTCCCTACCATTGTAGCACGTGTGTAGCCCAGGACGTAAGGGCCGTGATGATTTGACGTCATCCCCACCTTCCTCACGGTTTGCACCGGCAGTCTTGCTAGAGTTCCCATCTTTACATGCTGGCAACTAACAACAGGGGTTGCGCTCGTTATAGGACTTAACCTGACACCTCACGGCACGAGCTGACGACAACCATGCAGCACCTTGTAAGTAGTCCGAAGAAAGACCTATCTCTAGATCATGCAACTTACATTTAAGCCCTGGTAAGGTTCCTCGCGTATCATCGAATTAAACCACATGCTCCACCGCTTGTGCGGGCCCCCGTCAATTCCTTTGAGTTTCATTCTTGCGAACGTACTCCCCAGGTGGGATACTTATCACTTTCGCTTAGCCACTCAGACCGAAGTCCGAACAGCTAGTATCCATCGTTTACGGCGTGGACTACCGGGGTATCTAATCCCGTTCGCTACCCACGCTTTCGTCCATCAGTGTCAATACATTGTTAGTGATCTGCCTTCGCAATTGGTATTCTATGTAATATCTATGCATTTCACCGCTACACTACATATTCTAACCACTTCACAATCATTCAAGATAACCAGTATCAAAGGCAATTCTACGGTTGAGCCGCAGACTTTCACCTCTGACTTAATCATCCACCTACGGACCCTTTAAACCCAATGATTCCGGATAACGCTTGGATCCTCCGTATTACCGCGGCTGCTGGCACGGAGTTAGCCGATCCTTATTCTTACGGTACCGTCAGGCCGCTACACGTAGCGGTGTTTCTTCCCGTATAAAAGCAGTTTACAACCCATAGGGCAGTCTTCCTGCACGCGGCATGGCTGGATCAGGGTTGCCCCCATTGTCCAATATTCCTCACTGCTGCCTCCCGTAGGAGTCTGGTCCGTGTCTCAGTACCAGTGTGGGGGATCCCCCTCTCAGGGCCCCTACCTATCGTCGCCATGGGGTGCCGTTACCACTCCATCTAGCTAATAGGACGCATAGTCATCTTGTACCGATAAATCTTTAATGCAAGGACCATGAAGTCTTTGCATACTATGGAGTATTAGTCAGAATTTCTCCTGGTTATTCTCCAGTACAAGGCAGATTCTATACGCGTTACGCACCCGTGCGCCGGTCGTCATCAAAAAAGCAAGCTTTTCCATGTTACCCCTCGACTTGCATGTGTTAGGCCTGCCGCTAGCGTTCATCCTGAGCCAGGATCAAACTCTTCATCGTTAAATTTTTAAGTCTTGTATGACTTGTGTTCTTAACGGCCTCAGAAATCTTTCTTGGCACTCAAAATGGTCTATTCTCTTTGTCGAGAAACACCGTTTCCGATGTCCCTCTTACGCTGTCGATTCAATATGTCTATGAACTTCTTTTCTCTTTACCCAACTCGTTTCCTCGTTAAGCGGGTGCAAATATAAAACCCTTTTTTTAATCCCACAACGGTTATCTGGATTTTTTTTAAGTTTTTTTTCTTTCGATAAAAACCGTGCCAAAAACTGTCGGTGAACTCTCGCCGCAAACGGCGCTGCCGTTTTTAGCGGCTGCAAATGTACAGCCTTTTTTCTTTCCGCCAAATGTTTTTTTGACTTTTTTTTCGGAACCTTTTCCAGGCCCCAAAAACACATCCCGAACAACCTCTCCATGAACTCCCGCCGCAAACGGCCGTACCGTTTTTAGCGGCTGCAAATATACCACCCTTTTTTATTCCCAAACAAACTTTTTGGGGACTTTTTTTTGGTTTTTTTCGAAACACGACCCTAACACGCTCTTTTGTTGAAAGTTGGAACGGAAAGTTTTTTGTGCAGCTTAACAGAACAGAACCGTCGTTCCGTTCCGTTCCTTCCCTTTTCAATGCACACATGTACCTGGACTATACCGACCGTAATGGCTCGAGAGCTGAATTCCACCCCAGAACCTCGCGCCTGGGATTGGAGAGGGCCCCTTTTGGAGGCACGGCAAAAAGGTACAGCGCAAGGCACGGCCCCAGGCAACGCCATAAAAAACCAATATTGACCTACAGAAAGAAGTTCCATACTATACTCTAAAAGCTATTACTATATGTATCTTTTAGAATTTAGGACAAAATTAAGTCGTAATATGAATGGAAACTTAACGAGGCTACCGAGTCACAAAAATACCTATAGAGAAAAAATCTTATCCATATGTATAAACACCCAACTCTACTTTTACTGAATAAATTTAAGCTTAAACAAAAGCACTCTATTTAAATCGTTCTAGTTGTTTCATCATTTTGTCAACCTTGGCTTTCCACAAACCATTAGCTCCTCTATTAAAACCATGAGTGGTTTCTTCATCATACAACCTCTGGAACCTCCTACACGCTATCCATATTTTTTTATATTCCGACAAATAAACATTAAACCTTGATTCTTTAACAGCTTTTAATTCATTAAATCTTTGCCTAATTTTTCTAGCAAACAATTCGGCTATATCAAAATGTAACTGTTCATGACTCAATAGTTTTATTTCATCTGTAACTTTTTTAAACCACGATTCCTTTTTATAAAACTGAGCAAAAACAGTTAACTTTTCATAGTCTTTTATTCTATCTTTTTCATCAACCATAACATTTTGAGGATAGATTTCAATTTTATAAGTTGTTTGTGCTTGGCCTTTGGAGACAACATCTGGTTTCGCTTGAAAGTCCAAAACCTTTAATTTTTGGTTCTCGTTCCAATTTAAAACACTTTCTGATTGGGCATTGATTTTTAAAACTACAATCAATAACAATAAAATCAAGTTTCTATTCATAGTACTTCACGTAGTTTTTCAGTTAAACCACTAAAACTAATATTTTTTCTGTTATACCTCGTTCCTTAATACGTCTCCATAAATATACATATATAATATTGTATGTGTTTTAATATCCTATTATCTTTGCAGCCGAATTTCAATTAGATTTATGATACATATTACTTTACCCGATGGGAGCGTAAAAACGTTTGATGAAGGCGTTACACCAATGGATGTTGCAAAGAGCATTAGTGAAGGGCTTGCCAGAAATGTTATTTCTGCAAGTTTCAACGGCACAACTGTAGAAACGGTAACTCCATTGACCACCGATGGTAAACTGGTTTTATACACCTGGAGAGACGACGAAGGCAAAACGGCGTTTTGGCATAGTAGTGCGCACGTATTGGCCCAGGCTATAGAAGAATTATATCCAGGCGCCAAACTAACAATAGGCCCAGCTATTGAAAATGGGTTTTATTATGATGTAGATTTTGGCGAACACACAGTTTCTGAAAAGGACTTTAAATCTATTGAAAACAAGATGCTTGAAATTGCCAGAGGGAAGCACGACTTTAAAATGCGCTCGGCAACTAAAGCCGAGGCTTTGGAACTTTACAGTGAGAATCCGTTTAAAACCGAATTAATCGAAAACTTAGAAGACGGCACTATCACCTTTTGCGACCACTCTACTTTTACCGATTTATGCCGCGGAGGGCACATCCCAAACACAGGCATTATAAAAGCAGTTAAAATTTTAAGTGTTGCTGGCGCATACTGGCGAGGTGATGAAAACAAACCGCAACTAACTCGCGTTTACGGTATTTCGTTCCCTAAACAAAAAGAACTTACCGAGTATTTAACCATGCTAGAAGAGGCCAAAAAACGCGACCACAGAAAACTGGGCAAGGAACTTGAGCTTTTTACCTTTTCACAAAAGGTAGGACAAGGTTTGCCGCTATGGCTACCTAAAGGCGCTGCTCTGCGCGAACGCTTGGAAAATTTCTTAAAGGCCGCACAAAAGAAGGCTGGTTACGAAATGGTGGTTACCCCTCATATCGGTCAAAAAGAACTTTATGTGACTTCGGGTCACTACGCCAAATATGGCGAAGACAGCTTTCAGCCCATCCACACCCCAAAGGAAGATGAAGAGTTTTTGTTAAAACCCATGAACTGCCCGCACCATTGCGAAATCTATAAAAGTGCACAATGGAGCTACAAAGATTTACCAAAACGTTATGCCGAATTTGGAACCGTTTACAGATATGAACAAAGTGGTGAATTACACGGCTTAACACGTGTACGAGGATTTACACAAGACGATGCACATTTATTTTGCATGCCAGAGCAACTTGACGAAGAGTTTAAAAATGTAATCGACTTGGTACTTTATGTGTTTGGTTCACTTGGCTTTGAGAACTTTACAGCACAAGTATCTGTAAGGGATCTTGAAAATCCCGACAAATATATTGGTGATGTTTCCAATTGGGAAAAAGCCGAGCAAGCTATTATCAACGCTGCCAAAGACAAAGGCTTGGATTATGTTATTGAAACCGGCGAAGCAGCTTTTTATGGTCCGAAGCTAGATTTTATGGTAAAAGACGCCTTGGGTAGACGTTGGCAATTAGGCACTATTCAAGTAGATTACAACTTACCCGAACGTTTTGATTTAACGTATAAAGGTAGCGATAACGAATCGCACAGACCAGTAATGATTCATCGTGCACCGTTTGGTAGTATGGAACGTTTTGTGGCCTTACTATTAGAACACACAGGAGGTAATTTCCCTCTTTGGCTTATGCCAACGCAAGTTATTATACTATCTATTAGTGAGAAATTTGAAAAATACTCACAAAAAGTTTTAAATTTGCTAGAAAATAACGAAATTCGCGCCCTTGTAGACCATAGAAATGAGACCATTGGGAAGAAAATTCGGGAAGCCGAAATGCAAAAGCACCCATATATGCTCATCATAGGCGAGCAAGAAGAGAAAGAAAACAAAATTACTGTGCGTCAGCACGGTGGAGCAGATTTAGGAATGATTTCTGTAGAGGAATTTACCGAAATAATTAAAAACGATATTAAAACGACGTTGAAATCGTTTTAATGAAAACATAAAAATAAAGTTTAATTTAAAACCATAACGCCATAGCAATTAGAAGAAGACAAAAGCCCAGAAGGGTAAAACAAGAGGATAAGCACAAGATTAACTCTAAAATTACAGCTCAAAAGCTGCGTCTCGTTGGAGACAATGTAGAAGTTGGTATATACACCAAAGGTGATGCCATGCGGATAGCCAATGAGTTGGAATTGGATTTAGTAGAGATTTCTCCAAATGCCGACCCTCCTGTTTGTAAGGTTATGGATTATAAAAAGTTTCTTTACGAACAAAAGAAACGGGAAAAAGCTTTAAAAGCTAAAGCCAGTAAAGTTACAATCAAGGAAATTCGTTTTGGTCCCCAAACCGATGACCATGATTATGAATTTAAAAAGAAGCATGCAGAAAAGTTCTTAAAAGATGGTGCCAAATTAAAGGCATTCGTATTCTTTAAAGGACGATCAATTGTATTTAAAGAGCAAGGCCAAATTCTACTTTTAAGATTAGCGCAAGATCTTGAGGAATATGGAAAAGTAGAGCAAATGCCTCGTTTGGAGGGTAAACGTATGACTATGTTTATTGCACCTCATAAAAAATAATGATAATTCAAACATTCGAGTTACAAAAAAAGCTGAACTTATGTTCAGCATGACAATAATTAAGCGAAATAATTAAAAACTAGGAAAAGAAAATGCCTAAAATGAAAACAAAATCTAGTGCCAAAAAACGTTTTAAGTTAACGGGTACTGGTAAGATTAAAAGAAAGCACGCTTTTAAGAGTCATATCTTAACAAAGAAATCAAAGAAGCGTAAGCTTGCGTTAACCCATGACACATTAGTGCACAAGGCTGACGAAGATAATATTAAAACCATGTTGCGTTTAAAGTAACACGTTTTTAATCGGTTAAAACAAATTATAAACCCTGGAGTTAGGCTCAATAAAAGTGTCAATTTATAGGCCGCCTACTACAAAAAACATTTAAAATTATGCCAAGATCAGTAAATTCTGTAGCTAAAAGAGCCAGAAGAAAAAAGGTAATAAAACAAGCTAAAGGTTACTTTGGACGTCGTAAAAACGTTTGGACAGTAGCTAAAAATGCGGTTGATAAAGCGATGCAATACTCGTACAGAGACCGTAGAAACAAAAAAAGAACATTCCGTGCTTTGTGGATTACGCGTATTAACGCCGGTGCCAGAGAACATGGTTTATCTTATTCTCAATTCATGGGTAAATTAAAAGCTAATGGTGTTGAATTAAACCGTAAGGTTTTAGCCGATTTAGCTATGAATAACCCAGAGGCTTTTAAAGCTGTAGTAGAGAAAGTAAAATAAGGCGTTCCGCCTATTGTAAAACATATTATTCGCTTAATGAAAAATCCGATTCGAAAGAGTCGGATTTTTTTTTCAAAAATTCATTACTTTTAAAAAGTAATTTTACGTAATTCAAACACCAGTGAATATTAGGAAAAACATATTTTGGTTAACTGATTTTATAAATAGAGGTCAAATAAAGAATCATTTAAATGATATTACTGAAATACAAGAAAATGAAAATACATCTCAACAAATAAGAGACAAACACCTTAACGGATTAGTGAAACACGCCATAGCAACAACACCCTTTTATAAAGGCTATGGTAACTTTAAAAGCTTTCATGAATTTCCCATTATTGATAAAAATATAATACGAAACAATTTTGATTGCTTTACCTCAAAATCGTATTTAAACAAACCTAAATTTACAGTTTCAACAAGCGGATCAACAGGTGTCCCTTTTCGCCTCTATCAAGGCAAGATTAAAAAGCAAAGAAAAACGGCCGATTTAATATATTTTTCAAAAAAAGCGGGTTATACCGTTGGGCACAAATTATATTACCTAGAATCTTGGAGACACCTAGGCAACAACTTATTAAAGTCGTTTATAAAAAACCTACACTATGTAGACATCACTCGTTTTAATAGAATTGAAATCCAAAAGCTCATCAATAAACTTGAAAGAACAACCAAACCACAAAATATTGTTGGTTTGCCTTCAGCTTTTGAAGAAATGTGTAATTACTTGGATGAAATAAATTATTACAAACCGAAAACATGCCGAATAACCTCTATAATATCGGTTTCGGAATTTTTAGATGAAGATTTAAAAAAAAAATTAGAACGTTATTTTGATTCTAAAGTAGTCTCTAGATATTCAAACGAAGAAATGGGCGTTTTAGCACAACAGAACAGGTTTAATGAAGACGAGACTTTCGAAGTAAATTGGGCTAGTTACCATGTAGAAATACTAAAAATTGGGTCTGACGAACCTGCTGACCAAGGCGAACTAGGTCGTATTATTATAACCGATTTATTCAACTACTGCATGCCCATTATTCGATATGATACTGGAGATATTGGAGCTTTTGAAGAAAAAAGCACCTCGAGTGGCTTGCTCAAACTAAAGACTATTGAAGGAAGAAAAATGGACATTCTTTATGATACTGAAGGCAACTTAATATCTCCTCACCTCATAAATACTATTTTTTATAAATATGGGAAACATTTTAAACAGTTTCAATTTATTCAAAATGCTAAAAACCAATACACAGTAAAACTGAACACAAAAACACCTTTTTTTGAAGAAAACAAACTCATTCGTGATATAAAAATTGATTTTGGAGATGATGCAATCATCAATGTCATTTATGTTGACGAAATCCCCACATTGGCATCAGGAAAAAGAAGAAAGGTCGTTAACAATTACATAAAAACAGACTAGAAAAGTTTCTTTAGTCTATTGTTCATAATGTTTTTGGTTCTAACTATATATTTATATACCATGGGAGCGGGGTCATTTAATGCAAATTTAAGAGACGTATTGTTCAAAATAAACTTCCACCTAAAAGCAAACTTAACATCACTCTTTAAACTTTTTACAATCCCTTTCAAATTCAAACAATTTATTGTCTTATACTCTGGCATTGGGAAACTTTGATTCAAACTAGCCAAACAATACAAATAAGGAAAATTAACACCTGCAAGCAAAGAAGCATCTAAAGAGCCCCAAAACCTTGTGTTAATCTCTAATATTTTAAAGGTTTTCTCGTCAATATCATACCTAGTATCCACGTGAGCAACCCCAGACCAATTAAGAGATTTCATTAAGTCAGATATTAATAGATATAGCTTTTCTTCATAAACGAAATCAAAACCCAAAAAAGGAGCAAAAGGGTTATCAGCCTTTAACGATGCTTTTTGAATTGTATAAGCCAAAATAACTCCTGATTTGCACAACACACTGCATCCTATATCATACCCGTTAACATATTCTTGAGCTATGTATTCTCCTCCAAGTAGTTTACTAGCAGTACAAAAAGACTCAAGCTTAAAGGCATCTTTAATTAAGCTTATATTCTTTCCTCCTCCTATTCCCCGGGTAGGCTTTACGATAAATGGAAAATTTAATGTTTGCTTATCCAATTTTTCTAATAAAAAACTTTTAGGGTGAGCTATGCTATTTTCTTCCAAATGTCGCATTAAAAGCCACTTGTCTTTGGCCTTGATGAAATCCTCGATATCTGGCAATAAAACTAGTTTGTTATTGTTTGATATTTTATCTCTATGCCTTATCAAAATTTCAATACCTTTTTCGTATATGGGCATAATAAGGTCAACATTATACTTACTGGATTCAGTATTAATGCTTTTAATCCAATTTTCTTCATTTTCCTCCAGTGGATAATATGACAACTTATGTACAGATCTTGAGTACTTAAGCGGGATATGCCTATTGGTCGACATAACATAAACTTTAAGTTCTTTAATTTGAGACAAACTATTGATTACATATATCAGTAAGTGACTCTCACCATCAGGTATTAAAACAGAAAATGCCATTCAATAATTTTTTAGCAAAAAACAAAAATATACTTTTAAATGAAACGAACGCCTTAAAATATACTGTGTTGATTACCTCGAAACAATAGAATTATGAAATACTGGCATATCATCGATTATAGGCGTGCTTTAACTAAAAAGTTTTAAGCCAGATATAATAATCTTTAAATTGGGGAATGAATTTTCCGATAGAAAAATATTTAATTTTTCAAAAAAAGTCATTGATTAATAGCAGCACTAAAATTATTAACTATTAACTTATTTATTATGAAAAACCACATTTTTAAAAAGTATGTATTCATATTTGGTCTGCTTCTATTGGCTGGTCTTTATGGATGTCAAACAGAACCTTTGGATGCCGAAAACAATCTCAGCACATCTATTAATAGTAGTTCTGTAAAACCAGAGAAAAATTTTGACTTTGAATCTTGTGATGATGCCACTAGCGATCCTGTAAATTTATATGCGGGACAAAATATGTTAGTGGGGCAAGTAACAGTTAGTGAAGACGGCGTTACTTTTGAAATTACAGAGCCAGGGTGGTGTATTAGCGAAACCCATTTATCCGTAGTTGATAGTCAAAGTGATTTTCCAATAAATAGTGGAGGCAACCCTAAAATTGGTAATTTTGAATACCAAATGTCTCACGATTGTGTTCAATCTTACACATATCCTATTGAAGTTGATTCTGGAAGCTACATAGCAGCGCATGCTGTTGTAAATTGTATATCTGATGTTGACAATGAATCATATGAGATAACTTTACCAAGCCAAGTGGGCGTTTGTGTAACTACCAAAGGGGAACCAGATAGCTACTTTGATATAGAAATTGCTCCAGAAAACTCTTTGACAGGAAGTTATGAAGCTTGGTGTTTAGATCAAGATGCTACGCTTAACAATTTAGATTGTTTCACTGGAGATGTTTACTCTTCCTATGGGTCTCTTCCAGATGGAAAATTTGAAAAACCTGAAAACTTTGGTGCTCTTAACTGGTTGATGAATCAAGGTTTTATTGGAACAGAAGCCACACCCGAATTAGGCAATTATACCTTTGGAGATATCCAAATAGCCATATGGAAATTAGTTGATGATAGTGTATGCACAGTTTGTGAATACACAGGATCTTTCAATGATGACAGAGTAGATATGCTAGTTGCTATGGCTATGGAGAACAACGATTTTGTTCCTGAATGTGGTGAAAACTTAGTTATCGTTATAGTACCTAATGATAATAAACAATCTATTTTTATTACAATACCGGTACCTTGTGATGAATGCGAAGAAACTGCTTGGGCAGCCGGATGTGATTTCCCAGGTAATAACTGGGCGACCTATTTCCAATATGAATTATTAGATTAACATTTCTAAATATTATAAAAAAACCGATTCTTTAAGAATCGGTTTTTTTATGCACCAAAAACAGTAACCACTAATTTTCTGCTGCCACCAAAATCTCTATGTTCGCACAAATAAACACCTTGCCAAGTGCCTAAATTTAACCTTCCATTGGTAATTGGTATTTGCACCGAAGCCCCAAGTAAAGAACTTTTAATATGTGCCGGCATATCGTCTGCGCCTTCGTAGGTATGTTTGTAATAAGGGGCGTTTTCAGGCACCATTTTATTAAAATGACTTTCAAAATCCAATCTTACAGTATAATCGGCATTTTCATTAATGGTCAAACTTGCCGAAGTATGTTTTATAAAAACCTGTAATTGGCCTATTTTGATTTCCCTTATTTCAGGGATTTGACTTAAAACTTCATCGGTAATTAAATGAAACCCTCTCGATAATGCCTTTATTTGTATTTCTTTTTGAAAAATTTTCATTGACTTCCTCTTTTTAAATACTATTATGAATGATTTAAAATCCTTCTTCTTTTTGAAAAGTGGATGTATTCCCTAAAAATCATGAATTGAAATAAAATATAAAATATTGAGTTTAGCATCCAAATATCTATGTATGGGTCTGTTGAAAAAACAAGCTCGGTATTTCCCGACAGAAAAATGTAAAAACTGCAGAGCAAATACATTATTAACCCCAATGAAAAACTAAAATAGTGATGAACCCTATCTAAATTTGTATAGATAAAATACAACGCAAAAACGACTAAAAGGAAAGATGTTGAGACAATTTCTAACGCATTAAATTCCCAAAATAGTGATGGCTCATTTATATATGAATATGAAAGTAAACCAAACTCGCAAAAAACTAAAATGAGTATTGCCTTTTTTATTCTTGCTGCTTTAAACAAAGTAAAATACAAGTAGCTAACAAACACAAATTGAAAAATAAAATAGAAGTGCGATAAGAAAAAATTAGAGTTAGGTTTTAAAAATCCAACGATATGGCAAAATATTTCAATAACGCTCAGGGTGACTAAATAAAAGACAAATACACCAGATACCGTTTTTCGCACCTGTTTATTTATAATAAACAAAACCGTATTGGTTATCAAAAACAGTAAACCTATCAAACTGATTGAAAATGCTAATAACATATTTAAATGGGTTAAGTTTTCTGCTTTTTCTTTTTTGCAGCCGGAAACAACACATTATTTAATATTAACCTGTAGCCTGGAGATGTGGGGTGCAAATCAAGTTCGGTTTTGGCATCACCTACCCTGTGTTGATAATCTTCTGGATCATGACCGCCGTAAAACGTAAAAAAGCCTTTTCCTTTAATACCATGAACATATTTAGCCTCTCCATTACTTTTTGTTTCTCCCATGACCAACACATTCGATTTTATTTCATCTCTAGTGAACGATGTAGTTTGCCCCATAAAGCCCTTAACCAAAGCGGTGTGATTTTGACAAAGCATGGTTGGCACAGGGTCCCATTTTGCTGAAAACTCCATAAGTGAGAAATAGTCGGCTGTTTTTGGCACCATACGTTTTCTGGTCATGTCGATAGATGAAAACTCATATACGTTTGGGCTCCTCTCTAAAAGGAAATCTGTAAAAGCAAAGGTTTTTCTATAATCGATTTTGTTTTGATAACCAGGGTCGCTCCCATCTCCATCAAACATTGGTTCACAAATATCAACACCTTCGGCAGAAAGTGCAATATCGAAACTGTCGGTAGCACTGCACATGGCAAACATAAACCCACCCCCAACTACATAGTCCCTTATTTTTAATGCAACCGCCAATTTAGCCTGAGATACTTTATTGTAACCCAGTTTTTGCGCTAAAGCTTCGGCTTCTTTCTTTTCTTCAATATACCATGATGCTGCACGATATTGCGCGTAAAACTTACCATATTGACCGGTAAAATCTTCGTGGTGCAAATGCAGCCAATCGAAAGCTAGCAACCCATCATTTAAAACCTCTTCGTCGTAAACCGTTTCATAAGGTATCTCGGCATATTGCAATACCATGGTTACCGCATCGTCCCAAGGTAATTTTCCACTTGGGGTGTAAACGGCTATTTTGGGTGCTTTTTCCAATACCACAGCTTCCATATTTTGACTAGGGCTGCTAATTTCTTCTAAAATCCCCTCGGCTTTACTATTGGAAATCACTTCAAAAGACACACCTCTAATTTGGCATTCTCTCTGAATATCTGCAGTATCAGGAAGCAAAAAAGAACCGCCTTTATAATTTAAAAGCCATTTTACTTTTAATTGTTTACTTAAAGTCCAATACGTTATTCCGTAAGCTTTCAAATGGTTTTTTTGACCTTCAGCATCCATAGGAATAAGAATGTACGAACCATAAGATTTAATGGAAATAAATAAAAACAGAATGATTATCAATGTCTTTTTCATAGACTGAAAGGTAATCAAATTTTAGAATGGAATGAAAGTCTTGAAGTAAATAATAGCGAACTAAAACTTTCCGAAAAAATCTGTTATATCAAAATAATATGTTTTCTCTTCATTGTTTTTAGTTAGCCTAATACGCAGTATATCATAACTTTTTTCTTTGTCGTGCTCCAATGACTGTTGAACTAAATGCCAGTGCAAGCCTCGCTTACCTTCTTTTGCTTCAACAAACTTATATTCCAGCGGAATACCTTCCATACTACTACTTGCATGAATAATTACAGCTTCTTTTTTTGACAAACCAGAACTTTTTTCGTAGTACGCTTTGGCATTTGAATGGCTTTCATCTTGATTTGCTATTGCTCTTTTTGAACTTCCGCAAGAGCACATTAAAAAGAAAATTATCAAAATTAACCCGTTTTTAAGAGCCCTAATTTCTTTATTCATAATGTTTGAAGGTTAAAACGGCACGTCATTCTCATCGTCATTAAACGAACTACCAAAAGCTTGGTCAGGGCTAGCCTTAAAGTTATCTGATGCGAAATTATCGTCTCCACCTTCATTCATTTTAGAATGGAATTCGAATGGCGAATCGAAATCGTCAAGATTATCAAACTTACCTAAATGTCCTAAGAATTTCAATCGGATATTTTCCAATCCACCATTACGGTGCTTGGCGATTATAAATTCTGCTTGACCCTCTGTTGGAGAGCGTTCTTCGTCATCCCACTCATCAATTTTATAATATTCTGGGCGGTAAATAAAACTCACAATATCGGCATCTTGCTCAATCGCTCCCGATTCACGTAAATCTGACAATAACGGGCGCTTACTTCCTCCACGGGTTTCAACGGCACGCGATAACTGCGAAAGTGCAATTACTGGCACGTTAAGTTCCTTTGCTAAAGCCTTTAAGTTTCTGGAAATCATTGAAATTTCCTGTTCACGGTTACCGGCATGGGCACTTCCTCCCGTCATTAATTGCAGATAATCAATCATGATCAACTTAATACCGTGCTGCGACGATAAACGTCTAGCTTTTGCTCTTAAATCGAAAATGGAAAGCGATGGTGTATCATCAATAAAAAGCGGTGCCTTTTCAAGATCCTTTACTTTTACGTTAAGCTGCTCCCATTCATGCTTTTCTAATTTTCCTGTTCTTAACTTTTCTGAAGACAGCCCTGTTTCACTTGAAATTAAACGCGTAATCAACTGAACCGAGGCCATCTCTAACGAGAAAAAAGCGACCGGAATATTTTGATCAACAGCAATGTTTCGTGCCATCGATAACGTTAATGCGGTTTTACCCATACCCGGACGTGCCGCCACAATAATTAAATCTGAAGGCTGCCAACCCGAGGTTAGTTTATCTAATTTGGTAAACCCCGTTGGAATGCCACTAAGTCCTTCTTTATTTGAGATTTCCTCAATCTTCTTTTTGGCTTGAATAACCAATTCTTGAGCCGTTTCGCTCGATTTTTTTATATTTCCTTGGGTTACTTCGTAAAGTTTGGCCTCTGCTTTATCTAAAAGATCAAAAACATCTTTCGTTTCGTCGTAAGAATCTTCTATTATTTCATTTGAAATTTTTATCAAACTACGTTGAATGAATTTTTGAAGAATAATACGCGCATGAAACTCAATATGAGCCGATGAGGACACTTTTTGGGTTAAAGAAATGAGGTAAAAATCGCCCCCGATGAGTTCGAGTTTTCCATTTTTCTTTAACTGACTAGAAACGGTTAATAAGTCGACCGGTTCACTATTTTCAAATAATTGAAATACAGCCTCGAATATATGCTGATGGGAATCTTTATAAAAGGCGTCTGGACTCAAAATATCGATAACCTCATCTACCCCTTTTTTATCAATCATCATTGCACCCAACACAACTTCTTCTAAATCAACTGCTTGCGGTGGTATTTTTCCTTTCTCAAGACTAATTAGGGTACTTTTATCGACTTTATATCCTTGAAGTTGGTTTGGTTGTTTCATGACTACGAAAGTAATTAAAAAGAAACTGTTTTTTTGATTTCTTTGTATTTTGATTGTCCACAAACAGTTAACATTTTAACTGTTAACAACTTAAAATTATTGTTAATAATCACAAAAAAACCGAAGCTACAAACTTCGGATTTTTATCTTAATGTTTTATTGTGTGATATTATCCCTTAAATACGCCCATTTCGGCATATTTTGACATACGCTGATCTACAAGGTCTTTTGGTGATAACTTTTTTAAATCCTCGTAATTTTTTACAATCGCACTACTAACAGATTTAAAAGTTTTTTCTCGATCTCTATGTGCGCCTCCAAGAGGTTCTTTTATAATGGCATCAACAAGTTTTAGCTTTTTCATGTCGGCAGCTGTAAGCTTTAGCGCTTCAGCCGCTTGTTCTTTATACTCCCAACTATGCCAAAGAATCGAAGAACAAGATTCTGGAGATATAACTGAATACCAAGTATTTTCTAACATCAACACTCTATCTCCTACTCCTATGCCCAAGGCTCCACCAGAAGCACCTTCGCCTATTACAATAGTAATTACCGGTACTTTAAGTCGGGTCATTTCTAAAATATTTCTCGCAATGGCTTCACCTTGACCACGTTCTTCAGCTTCTAAACCAGGATATGCACCAGGTGTGTCGAGAAGTGTAACCACTGGAATTCCAAATTTTTCGGCCGATTTCATTAAACGCAATGCTTTTCTATACCCTTCTGGGTTGGCCATTCCAAAATTTCTATACTGTCTCGTTTTTGTATTGTATCCTTTTTGTTGGCCAATAAACATAAAACTTTGGTCGCCAATTTTACCCAAACCACCAATCATGGCTTTGTCATCTTTAAAGCTTCTGTCGCCATGCAATTCTAAAAAAGAATCGCCACAAATAGCGCGAATATAATCTAAGGTATACGGTCTATCGGGGTGGCGCGACAATTGCACGCGCTGCCATGGTGATAAATTTTTGTATATATCTTTTTGGGTATCGGCTAACTTTATTTCAATCTTTTTGCAGGTTTCGGTAACATCAACATCACTCTCTTCTCCAATTAGCTTACACTTTTGCAATTGCTCTTCGAGATCCTTTATAGGTAGTTCAAATTCTAAATATTCCATAAGAATTTTATTTTGGCTATTAAATTTAGTTCGTGTACAAATATAAAAACTTTAATTCTGTTTACCCTCATATAACTTATTAAGAATGCTTCCTTTTTATCCGTCTATTGGATTTTAAAAAGGCATTTAGCAATACCACGCTCAGTATTATCGATGCACCGAGATAAAATTGCAAACTCATTTTTTCTTTTTCGGGGAATAAAAAGACCGCCATAAATATGCCATACAATGGTTCCAAGTTATATGTAAGCACCACGGTATACGGACTTATTTCCTTCATAACGTAAACCGAAGCAATAAAAGCATATGCAGTACAAACAGATGCTAAAATAAAAAGGTATAAAAAATCGGTTTGACTGATATCAAAAAAAGCTATTGAAAACCCGTCGCCACAGCAAAACAAATACGCAGAAATAAACACTACCCCACTTAAAAACTCATAAAAGGAAATGACCGTAGCCGAATGGCGCTTTAAAAAACTACCATTTAGCACAGCAAATAATGATGATAAAAATGCCGAAAAAACCCCTAAAACAATGCCTAACCAATATTTTATTTCGCTTTGGGTTATTATAAAAACTCCTATAACCACTAAGATGCCGAACAAAATTTCATACCAAATGATGCCGCGTTTATAAATAACGGGCTCAATGATTGACGCAAAAAAAGCACCCGTTGAAAACATAGCCAATGTTATGGAAACATTTGAAACGTCTATAGCTCCAAAAAACGTAATCCAATGTAAAGCTATTATAACGCCAGCTATTGAAAACTTCACCAAAGCTTTTAAATCTATTTTCAACTTTACTTTGGTTAGCCGTATAAAACCAAACATTAAAGCAGCTGCCATAATCATCCTGTACCATACCAAATCAATTGCAGATAACGAAATCAACTCGCCCAAAATAGCTGTAAAGCCGGCTATAAAAACCAAAAAATGAAGATGTAAATAACTTTTTATTTTAGCGCTTGGCATTATATAGCAAGTAAACAGCTAATATACCAAAAAGAACATTTGGAAACCAGACGGCCACCACTGGAGAAAAATCGGATTGCTCGGCCATGACACCAAAAATCTTATCGAAGAACACAAAAACCATGGCAATACAGATACCAACCGCTAAGTTCACCCCCATACCGCCTCTTCGCTTAATTGAAGATACCGCCACAGCAATAATGGTTAAAATAAATACTGAAACCGGCAAACTCCATTTCCGGTACAATACCAATTTAAAACGCCCTACATTTGAAGACCCGCGGGCTTCTTCCTTTTCTATAAATTGTTTTAGTTCGCCATACATTTTGGTTTCTGCGGCATAAATAACAGGAATCAAGTCGTCCACATCAAAATCAAAAAGGGTGTCTTTACGACGTATTATTTCAAGTTTATCTTCATTTTCACCAATATCCCTTTTAACGTAATTGACCAACCTATACAAAGTGTCTTCTTCGATGTATTTGATACTACTTGCCGAAATTTTATATTTCAACTCATTGCCTTCAAAATGCTCTAAAGTAAAATCACTGCCTGTATTGTTTTTAATATTAAAACGGCTTACATAAATAATTTCTTTATCATTAATCTGCCTGTAAACATCGGTATTATCTACAGCACTTTTACCCTTTTTCAAATATTTATAGGTAAAATCATTAAACCCTTCGCTAGCCTTTGGTGCCAAAACCATACCCAAAAGAATAGAAAACAAAGCCACGATTCCTGCTCCTATTAAGTAAGGCCGTAAGAAACGTGTAAAAGACACCCCAGAACTTAAAAATGCAATAACCTCGGTATTATTGGCCAGTTTTGATGTAAACCAAATAACAGAAATAAACAGAAATAGAGGAAAGAGCAGAAAGGTAAAATACACCGTAAAGTCTAAAAAATAAACGAGCACTTCGCCTATAGGCACTTCATTTTCTAATATTTTACCAATTTTTTCGGCAAGATGAACCGTTATCATTATCGGAATAAACAACAACAATAACATGGTAAATGTTAGTAAATAGCGTTTTAATATGTACCAATCAAGTATTTTCATGTATTTACAAACGCTTGTCCATTTGTTTTACCATTTTGTCTTTCCACAGTTTAAAATCTCCCGCTAATATATGTTTTCTGGCTTCACGAACCAACCACAAATAAAAACCTAAATTATGGATGGTTGCTATTTGAGCCCCTAATCTTTCGTTCACCGTAAATAAATGGCGTAAATAGGCTTTAGAGTAATCGGTATCTACAAAAGTAATTCCCATTTCGTCTACGGGTGAAAAATCTTCGGCCCACTTTAAATTTTTTATGTTTATGGTTCCGTTTGCCGTAAACAGCATCCCGTTTCTTGCGTTTCGGGTTGGCATCACACAATCAAACATGTCTACACCTAACGCTATATTTTCTAAAATATTGATTGGCGTGCCCACGCCCATTAAATACCTGGGCTTTTCTTCTGGTAAAATGGAGCATACCACATCGGTCATTGCATACATTTCCTCGGCAGGCTCACCAACCGACAAACCACCTATAGCATTTCCAAAAGCACCTGCATTTGCAATATATTCGGCTGATTGTTTGCGTAAATCTTTATATGTACTCCCTTGAACTATAGGGAAAAAAGCTTGGTTATAACCATATTTTAAGGGTGTTTTTTCAAGATGATTAATGCACCTATCCAACCAACGGTGAGTCATGTGCATAGAACGCTTAGCATAATTGTAATCGCATGGATAGGGTGTGCATTCATCAAAAGCCATAATGATATCGGCTCCGATGGTACGCTGAATTTCCATAACGTTCTCGGGTGTAAAAGTATGGTAGCTACCGTCTATGTGCGATTTAAATTTTACGCCTTCTTCCTTAATTTTTCGGTTAGCCGAAAGTGAATAAACCTGATACCCGCCCGAATCGGTTAAAATATTGCGGTCCCAATTCATGAATTTATGTAGCCCACCCGCTTTTTCCAATATTGGGGTTTGGGGGCGCAGATATAAATGATAGGTATTTCCTAATATAATATCGGGATTAATATCATTTTTCAACTCGCGTTGGTGCACGCCTTTCACCGAAGCTACCGTACCAACAGGCATGAAAATAGGTGTTTCTATCACACCATGATCGGTAGTGATTTTTCCAGCTCTTGCCTTACTTCGGGCATCTGTTCCGTTTAATTCAAACTTCATATCATAATCTATTCGGCGCAAAGATAAATAACTGAAAAATGATAAGTATTGTATTGAAAAGAAAATAATATAGATTTGGCAGCGTTTTTGATAAACATATCAAAATCTAAAAAAACGAACATTATGAGAAATTCAAAAAATGCATTCTTTCTACTGGCAATAGTTTTAATGATCCCAACCGCAATTCTTGCCCAAACTGCAGAGGGCATTGGTTTTAAAGGTGGCTTAAACTATAATGCCAATGGCGATTATTTTGAATCTATTAGCAGCAACTCGAAACATCCCGACCGTAATGTGGGGTATCATCTGGGCATTTTTGGAAAAATTGGCAAAACCCTTTACCTAAGACCAGAGCTTGTTTACACCAGTACTAAAAGTGATTACGATAGTGATACTTTTGAAATGCAGAAACTGGATGCCCCTGTGTTAGTGGGTGCTAAAATTTTAGGTCCGCTGAGTGTGTTTGGAGGCCCATCATTTCAGTATATATTGGATTCTGAATTTGCTGGTATAAATATTAATGATGTAAAAGAAGATTTTTCTGTTGGCCTAAATTTTGGTATCGGGTTGAATTTCAAAAAGCTTGGTGTCGACCTACGCTACGAACGTGGCTTTAGTGATAACGAAGCTACTTTTATAAACAGCAACATGAATACTTACGACAGACTGGACACTCGTCCAGATCAACTCATTTTGAGTTTATCACTATTACTTTAAAATAAGTAAATCACATAACAAAAAAGCCTGCTGATCAGCAGGCTTTTTTGTTATCGATTGTTACTGTGCCTTTCAAATATGGTGTCGTCTAAATAATCACCTATACCGTCGTTGTTGGAGTCTATAATTTTTGCTGTTATTATGGTTATAACGCCATTAACCTCAGAACGGCTTTGAACAAATTCTATTTCACTACCTTCGAAACTCGGTTCTTCCTCGCCTTGGTCCGTATCTATAGTATAGATTATAGTTTTCAATTCATCGCGAGTTGGGATACCATCGCCATCGTCGTCTGTGTCTGAATAATCAGGTATTCCATCTTCATCGGTATCGTCATCAGCCAAGCCTTCTGAAGTTATAAGTTCTTCATTACCATTGACGTCTTCTAAATATGAAGGAATGCCATCACTATCATGATCATTTTGGTCAACGTTTATTAATTCAAATTTAAAAACTAGAGGTGAGTAAGAAGGAATACCTGTATTTGACCCAGAAAAATAAGCCAAACCAGAAGGTAAAATCATAACTCCTAAACCGGTATTATAATAATTTACAGTACCGTCATTGTTTAGCTGATAACTTTCGGCAGTATTAAATTTTGGGATTGATCGAGACCAGCCGGGAATCAAACCCGTTAAATCCAAGGGATTGCTATCTGGTACAAGTTTTGAATCGAAAACAGAACCATCTCGAACTAAGGCCCCTTCATATAAAACCTGAACAGTATCGGCAAAACTAGGAGATTTATCACCTCCACCTTTTCTTATTTCCAATTCAAAGTATTCATAATCAACATCGGCATATCTTGTTGTTTTAGCTACCCCAACAGCTTCTTTTAAAGACACAAAGCCTTCTGGCACATCTTCGTTTGTCCCTAGTTCGACAATTACAATATTTTCTATTCCAGCATCCAAGCCTATATCTTCCAATTCTCCCAAATTGATATAATGATCATCTAAATACTTATCAATAGAATCCATATCGGCTTCTTGCTGCTCAGCACGGTCTCTAATTTCAATTACAGGTATTTCTACACCATCGTCATCCTTTTTACAAGATGCAAACCCTAAAACCGTACATATAAGAATTGCACTTATTTTCTTTATATTCATTACAAACATTTTTTTTCTGAAAAGTCTCAAAATATCAATTCTATAATTTTAGAATCAATTTCAAAATAAAAGAGTCTTTAATATTCCTTATTTTTGAGGCTGCAAGATACAATTTTAATGACATCTTGCGCAAAAACATTAACGTAGTTTTATTAATAATTGTATGCGTGTAGACAAGTATTTATGGTGTATTAGATATTACAAAACAAGGAGTATTGCTACAACGGCATGTAAAAAGGGGCATGTAAAGGTAAATGGCGATGTTGCCAAACCCAGCAGGGAGGTTTACCCTCAAGACCATATTGAATTGAGGAAAGACCAAATAAACTACCAACTTAAGGTAAACGATATTCCACAAAGCCGGGTGGGTGCTAAATTGGTTGATATCTATCGTGTTGACACCACTCCAAAAGAGCAATTTGAGGCCAGTGAGCTATTAAAATATTCGAAAGACTATTACAGAAAAAAGGGCACCGGAAGACCAACAAAAAAAGATAGGCGCGACATTGACAATTATACTAACGAAAATGAGTAATTTTATACTTTAATTTTTTACAGAATCTCATGGCGGTTAACAATAACGTGATTTTAAACCACACCGAAATAAAAAACAAAATACGTCGTATTGCTTTTCAGATATACGAAAGTAATGTTAATGAAAAGGAAATTGTATTGGCCGGTATAGACAAAAACGGTTATATTTTTGCAAAAAAACTGAAATCTGCACTACAGAAGATATCTGATATTGACGTTTTGCTTTGTAAGGTACAAATGGACAAAAAAAATCCTTGGGAAACCATTACCACCTCAATACCTCCAAAAGATTACACTAACAAATCAATTGTTCTCGTTGACGACGTTTTAAATTCTGGCACCACACTAATTTACGGTGTAAAACATTTTTTAAACGTACCATTAAAACAATTTAAAACGGCCGTATTAGTTAATCGGAATCATAAAAAATACCCTATAAAAGCCGATTTTAAGGGTATTTCGTTATCAACATCTTTGCACGAGCATGTTCAAATTGTTATGGAAGGAAAGACTTTTGAAGCGGTTTTAGAATAATTTATCCAACACATCATCCATAACCTCGTCTTTGGTTTTACCATCTATGCTTACGTGAACTTCAGCTTGGCCGTAAAACGGCAATCTTTCAAATAAATGTTTACCAATAAATTCGGTCATTTCATCCAAAGTTTCAATATGGGCAATTAACGGGCGCTTTGCCTTTTTTCCCATTAACTTGTTGGCTAATGTGGGCAACGTAGCCGTTAAATATATACTAGTAACATGCTCTGAACCAAGTATAAGCTCCATATTTCCAGTGTAGCAAGGCGTACCACCACCAACAGCTAAAACCGAATCTTTATTTTTTTTGAGCAACTTCTTTAAATAATGGGCTTCTTGTTTTCTAAAATATACTTCACCCTTTTTTTTAAATATCTTACTAACGGACATACCCTCCTTTTCTTCTATATAATCATCCAGATCAATAAATTTATAATTTAATTTATCGGCTAATTTTTTTCCAATTGACGACTTTCCCGAAGCCATATATCCAATTAATACAATGGTCATTTTTTTGTTAAATATTGATTATTAAAAACATATCTATTTGCAGGACAAAAAAACAAAAATTTATTCTAAAAAAGGCTTGTTTA
The DNA here is from genome assembly GCA_022749295.1 of Flavobacteriaceae bacterium GSB9. NCBI lineage: Bacteria > Pseudomonadati > Bacteroidota > Flavobacteriia > Flavobacteriales > Flavobacteriaceae > Flavobacteriaceae bacterium GSB9. The sequence continues at coordinate 3,313,300 of CP062007.1, read as the reverse complement.
ATTAAAAATAGGTTTTATATTTGCACCCGCAAACGGCACTACAATAGCGCTAGCAAAATTAAAGACCGGGTAGCTCAGTTGGTAGAGCATCTCCCTTTTAAGGAGAGGGTCCTGGGTTCGAGCCCCAGCCCGGTCACAAAAAAGTTAAGCAAAATTGCTTAACTTTTTTTATTTTTAAACACTTCTAAAAAGCGCACGTGGCGGAATTGGTAGACGCGCTGGCTTGAGGGGCCAGTATCCGTTTAGGATGTGGAAGTTCGAATCTTCTCGTGCGCACTTTTAAAACCCTTAAGATTACTACATTAACTATTTCAAAACTTGGTTTTTAAAACCTTTTTTTTAACCAACCTTTAATTATCTCGATAATTATACTTAATTTTGTTTAACTTAAAACAAGTATCGATGAACAATATTAAGGTAAATTTCAGCATAAAAGATTTGGAAAACCTCAGCGGAATTAAAGCCCACACGATACGCATCTGGGAAAAACGCTACCAACTCCTAACACCAGACAGAACAGATACCAACATTAGAACCTACAACTTAGGTAGTCTCCAAAAGCTTCTCAATATTTCATATTTAAACAACAACGGGCTAAAAATTTCTAAAATTGCCGATTTAGACGACAACGAAATTCCAATAAAAGTAAGAGAAATAGCCTCTCGGGCAAAAGTTGAAGACCATGCCATAAACGCTCTTAAAATGGCGATGATAAATTTCGACCAAGTTTTGTTTTACAGTACTTATAACAACCTATTGGAAAATAAAAGCTTCAGCGAAATTTTCTACAGTGTGTTTCTTCCATTGCTCAATGAAATCGGTCTATTATGGCAAACCGACACCATCACACCGGCACACGAACATTTCCTATCGGTACATATAAAACAAAAAATACTCTTAAATATTGAAAGGCTTCAAATTTTAGAGCCGCGACCAGATTCAAAGACAATTGTTCTTTTTTTACCAGAAAACGAAATCCACGACATTGGCCTTTTGTTTATCAATTATCAATTACGAAGTAAAGGTTACCACACTATTTTTCTTGGTGAAAGTGTTCCAATGGACAGCTTAAAAGGTGTTCTTGAGTTTTTTGATGACATTACTTTTATATCTTATTTTACCGTCTATCCTGAAACGAAAGACATTTTAGACTACATTGAAAACTTTGATGACCTTCTCTTAAAAAAAGACACTACTAGCCTTTTATTACTCGGAAAGAAGCTAAACAATAGTGATATTGATTTTCAACGCATACCAAAAAAGGTCAGCATCTTTAATTCTATAGAAAATTTAGTTAAAACATTTTGATTTTTTTATTGTTTAACTTTTTTATATATTTGTTAAACAATGAAAACATCTGTCAATATATTAGGTTCTGGCTTTTCTTCTTTGGCTGCTTCCTGCTACCTAGCACAAGCCGGTTTTGAAGTTACCATATTTGAAAAAAACACCACTATTGGAGGTCGTGCAAGGCAACTAAAGAAGGAAGGCTTTACTTTTGATATCGGGCCAACTTGGTATTGGATGCCCGATGTGTTTGAACGTTTTTTTTCCGATTTTAATAAAAAACCTTCAGATTACTACACTTTAGAAAAATTAAGCCCAGCATACAGCGTATACTTTGCCGAGAATGATTTTATCACGATTGAAGATACCATTGAAAAAATAGCCAAGGTATTTGAAAAGGAAGAACCCGGAAGTTCAAAAAAACTTTACAAATTTATTGATGAAGCCAAAAGCAACTATAATATCGCCATTAAAGACCTGGTTTACAATCCCGGGGTCTCTCCTTTGGAACTCATTACTCCTTCAACATTTAAAAAAATAAACCAGTTTTTTAGCACTATTAAAAAGGATGTCAGAAAAGCGTTTAAAAATGAGCGGTTGGTACAAATATTAGAGTTTCCCGTATTGTTTTTAGGCGCAAAACCTAGCGATACGCCCTCCTTTTACAGTTTTATGAATTATGCCGATTTTGGCTTAGGTACATTTCACCCTAAAAAAGGCATGTACCAAGTTATTTTGGCCTTAGAAAAACTGGCAAAAAGCTTAGGCGTAAAGATAAAAACCGAAAGCCCTGTAGATAAAATTATTGTAGAAAATGGTAAGGCTGTTGGAATTATATCAAATGGTGAAAAGCACTTTTCTGATGTCACGGTAAGCGGCGCAGACTATCACCATACAGAAACTTTGTTAGACAAAAACTTCAGGCAATACTCGGAAGCCTATTGGGAAAAGAAAACATTCGCTCCCTCCTCGCTTCTATTCTATGTTGGATTTAACAAAAAAATAGAAAATGTTAATCATCACACTCTATTTTTCGATGTAGATTTTGATGTACATGCTGAAGCCATATACGACAATCCCAAATGGCCTAAAAATCCTTTGTTTTATGCAAGTTTTCCGAGCATTACAGATAATAACGCTGCACCTGAAGGGAAAGAAGCCGGCATATTTTTAATTCCACTTGCCCCAGGATTGAACGACACACCAGAATTGCGAGAAGCCTATTTCGATAAAATTATTACCCGTTTTGAAAAGTTAACATCGCAGAATATCAAAAATTATGTTATTTTTAAAGAAAGCTTTTGCGTAAACGATTTTATAAAAGATTACAACTCATATAAGGGCAATGCTTACGGAATGGCCAATACCCTAATGCAAACCGCTTTTTTAAGACCCAAATTAAAAAGCAAACTCGTAGAGAATTTATTCTTTACAGGGCAACTAACTGTTCCAGGGCCCGGTGTTCCTCCTTCGTTGATTTCAGGGAAACTGGTAGCCGATTTAGTAACTAAAACCCACCCTATTTTAGTATGAAAGCACTATTCGACACCGTTTCGTACCAATCAAGCAAGTTGGTCACCAAAGCTTACAGCACCTCGTTTTCATTAGCGACAAAAATGCTATATAAAAATATAAGGAACGATATTTACAACATTTATGGCTTTGTTCGCTTTGCTGATGAAATAGTCGATTCTTTTCACGACTATCCAAAAGAAATGCTATTTAATAGATTTTCTGAAGATTTAGAGTTGGCCCTCGAAAATAAAATTAGCCTCAACCCTATACTTAATGCTTTTCAGCACACCTATCATAAATATGGTATAGACAAAGAATTGGTTGATGCCTTTATGAAAAGTATGCGCCAAGACCTGTACAAATCAAACTATTTAACAGATGAGGAATACAAGGCTTACATCTACGGCTCGGCCGATGTCGTGGGGCTCATGTGCTTAAAAGTCTTCGTTAAGGGCAATCAACAAAAGTATGACGATTTAAAAGAAACTGCTATGGCTTTGGGTTCGGCGTTTCAAAAAGTTAATTTTCTAAGGGATTTAAAAGCGGACTTTGAAGGTTTAGAAAGAACGTATTTTCCGAATACCGATTTAAAAAACTTAGACGAAACTTCAAAATTAGAAATCATTGAAGATATAGAAACCGATTTCAAAAAAGGACTTAGCGGTATAAAAAAACTGCCCATTGAAGCCAAATTTGGAGTTTTCATGGCTTATCGATACTACAATCAATTGCTAAAAAAATTAAAAAGAACACCCGCCTTAAACATTAAAGATTCGAGAATACGCGTATCTAACCCCAAAAAAATTGAGCTTTTAATGCGCAGTTATGTAAAATATCAATTAAATTTATTGTAAATTATAACTATGCACACAGTTTATTGGATACTAATTTATTTGGCAACCTTTTGTACCATGGAATTTATGGCTTGGTTTACGCACAAGTATATCATGCACGGTTTTTTATGGCACTTGCACAAAGATCACCATAAAAAAGATCACGATAGTTGGTTTGAGCGCAACGATGCTTTCTTTCTGTTTTACGCGGCCGTAAGCATATTTTGTTTTTACCAATGGGGATACAACGATGTATGGTTCACCTTACCTATAGGGCTCGGTATACTATCGTACGGCATTACCTATTTTTTGGTTCACGATATATTTATTCACCAACGCTTCAAAATTTTTAGAAACGCTAACAATTGGTATGCTCGTGGTGTTAGGCGCGCCCATAAAATTCACCATAAACATTTGGGCAAAAAAGACAGCGAATGTTTCGGGATGCTATTTGTTCCCTTTAAATACTTCAAAAAAAGTAAAACTGCATAATGACGCAAGGAGTCCATTTCGACTACATTATCATTGGAAATGGATTGGCCGGATTACAATTGGCTTTGCGTATGGCAGAGGATAATTTTTTTTCTGATAAAAAGATAGCATTAATCGACCCTTCAGAAAAAAATAGTAACGACAAAACCTGGAGTTTTTGGGAAACCGAGCCCTCACACTGGAATGCTTTAGTTTTTAAATATTGGAAAGAAACAGCGATTATTTCATCTAAAGAAACCATACCTTTTAAGCTTCACCCATACACCTATAAAACCATCCGGTCCATTGATTTTTACAACCAAGCAGAAAAACAACTCAAAACCCGTGATAATTTTCATTTTATAAGCAAAGAAGTCACCTCTGTTAAAGAATCAAACGACATACTTGTAAAGACAAAAACCAACACCTATTCCGCTTCTCATGTATTCGACAGTCGAATTTCAGCTGAGTTTTTCAACCATTCTGAACAGTACATTTCCTTAATTCAACATTTTAAAGGATGGGTTATAAAAACCGATAACGAAACATTTGACGATTCGAGGTTTACTATGATGGATTACAGATTAAAGGACGGCAATCAATGTACTTTTATGTATGTTTTGCCATTTTCGAAAACTGAGGCCTTAATAGAATTTACATATTTTACAGATACGGTTGTAAACGAAGGGACCTATGACAGGTACATGAAGGCTTACATAAAAGACTATTTAAAGATTGACGCCTATGAAATTGTAGAAACTGAGAAGGGAGAAATACCAATGACCACATTTCCATTTTACAAATTCAATACCAGCAAAATAACTAAAATTGGCACGGCGGGTGGTTGGGTAAAAGGCTCTACAGGATATTCGTTTAAAAACACTGAAAGGAAAACTGCAAAAGTCATTCAAAATTTAAAATTAAATCAACTACCCTCTAAAGGCTTATTTAAAAAACGCTTTCGTTTTTACGATAGGGTATTTCTAAAAGTTCTAAAAGATGAAAACCACAAAGGCGAATGGATTTTTAGTCGATTTTATAAAAAGAATACACCAACTATGATATTCAGGTTTCTAGACGAAGAATCTAATTTTACTGAAGAATTAAAGGTAATGCATTCCCTTTTCTCATGGTCCTTTATAAAAGCGTTTTTTAAAACACTTTAGAAAAAAAGGCAACGCTCTTTAGGCGTTACCTTTTCAAATTTTGTTATTTCATATATCCATTATCGTTTTACTGCCCCCTGAAGCACTGTAACAGGCCCCGCCCCCATGTTGTAGGTTTGGTGGTCTGCGGCATCACTTGGAACCATATGTGCTAGTGGCTTTAATGTAAATGGTGCAGGACTATTATCTGGGTAAGGTTCTACTGAAATTACAACCGTTGCTCCTTGTAAATTTGTTGGAAACATTAACCCTGATGGTGCATTCTGTAAATAATCTTCTCCAGGAAATGGTGGTCCATCGCCAAGTTCACCTTTAAATGGTGTTGTAGTTGCGTTATCATCAAAGTCGGCAACATCTGTAAACGTTCCTGAGCTAACGGGCATTCCATCAATTACGGTCCAACCTTCATACTTCCAGCCATTTGATAATTCTGGCAAATCTAGCCCCACCGACGGCGAGCCACTCGAAAGGTCTAAAAACCAAACCCCACTTAGTTCATTGGTATTTGGGCCATTTGTAGGTGTAGCCAAAATATATTTTCCAGCAGACATACTAAAGTCTCCAACTATACCGGACGAACTTACATCTGCGTTATCACCAGAAAAATCTCCTGCCAAAATTTTTGTATTAGAGGGCGCTGGATCAGCATCGTCTGAAGGTTCAATGGACAACACGAATGTTGTAGCTGCTTCCAACAGATCAGCATCAACATTAAATTTTTGTGGAAATTTAACCGAAGTAAACGTTCCTGTTGAAACAGGATTACCATCTACAATAATCCAACCTTCGTAAACATAATCGCTTCCTAGCTCTTCAAGCCCGGTTAAATCTAAAGTTAAACGCGCTGTAGTTTTGCCATGGTCTTCTTTACTACAAGCGGTGGTCAACATTGCTATAGCCATTAAGGCATAAATTGTTTTTTTAATCATAGTTTTTGTTTTTAAGTATTCTATACTCAAAATTAAACCATGTAAATGCCTTAAAATGTTAGCCAGCTAACACTTATGCTGTTTTTTGATAAATTCTTATGGTATGTCTTGTAAACTCTATTTTGTTTTCTTCTTTTAGCTCATTTAATATAATATTCAAAGTAGGCCTTGACGTACCTATTAAACAAGCTATATCTTTTTGGGTGTAGGGATGCTTTATAATTTTATCACCTGTTTTTTCGCAATCATAGCCATAGTCAGCACATAACTCGTCCAAAAACTCCAAAAATCTAGTTTTCGTATCCTTAAACATAAGCAAGCGGAGTCGTCTTTCGAGCCGCTTAAACTTAAAACCAATGAATTTATAAATTTTAAAACTAAAGGTTTTGTTATCTCGCATTAAATCATGCATGGTTTCGACTCCTACGGGACAAATACTGGTATTGTTGTCTACAGATTGTGCAAATTCTTGCCGTTTCGATTCACCCAAAATAGCCGTTTCTCCAAATAGTTCGCCACGAGTAAGAATGGCTTTTACAATTTCATCTCCTGCCTCACTGTAATATCCTAATTTAACTTTTCCTTTTTCTATGAGATAGACTTTATTAGCAGAATCCTCTTGAAAATAGATATAATCTTTCTTTCCATAAGAGTCGAAATGGTGATTAGCTTTGTAAGCTTTAAATTTATGAGGACATAGTATTTTAAAAAGATTGACATCATCAAAAAACCAAAGCGAATTCATTTTTAAGTGTTTGTTTGTTATAGTTTGAAAGTCGATATTTTGAGCAAAAACTTACTTTTTTCAAACAAAAAAGCCTCCTTTTCAAGGAGGCTTTTAAATTAACGCTGCATTATTTTTTATTCTTCTTCGTCAACAGATTCGCTTACGGCTTGCGACTCTTCCAAATCGTTAAGCATATCGTGTTGTTGAAGCAAGTTGTACCATTGCAGTACCTTTTTTATATCGCTGGCGTACACTCTATCTTCATCATATTCTGGCAATATATCAAAAAAGTATTCTTCAAGTTTGTCTTTACTTTCCTTAGGTTTTACGCTAGATAGTTGCCCATTTTCTTTTTCCTTTATTTTTACAAAAACTTCTCTTAGCGGCACTTCTTCAGTTAAGGTATAAATCGCTATTTCGTTTAAAACACTCACGTTGTTTTGTATACTGACAGAAATACGCTTTCCGTCAATTAAAGATTCTGCCACAAAGCCAGCACGTGTTTGAGTAATTAACTTATATAACCCTGGTTTTCCTGAAATTGAAATTACTTTTTCTAAACTCATAAATTATTTTTTGAAAGACACAAATATCAACCGTTTATTGATGTTGTGCAAATATTATCTTTTCTTTTTCATGGCAGGAAAACGCATCCTGTAATCCACTTTTATTTTTCCTTTTGAAATGTTGCTTAACCTTCCTTTTATTAATCGTTTTTTTAAACTGGAAAGCTTGTCGGTAAAAAGCACCCCTTCAATATGGTCATATTCGTGCTGAATGACTCTAGCGATTAATCCGTCAAATGTTTCGCGTTTTTCTTCAAAATTTTCGTCAAAATACGCGATAGTTATCCTCGGTTTTCTAAAAACATCTTCCCTAACATCTGGTATACTTAAGCAACCTTCGTTAAACGCCCATTCTTCGCCTTCTTCTTCAACAATGTTGGCGTTTATAAACACTCTTTTGAAACCATTTAAGGCTTTCTGGTCTTCTTCAGATAAATCTTCATCTTCAGCAAATGGTGTGGTATCGACCAAAAACAAACGAATAGGCAAGCCTATTTGGGGCGCCGCTAGCCCAACACCATAGGCGTTGTACATGGTTTCGAACATATTATTTATTAACTCGTCAAGTTTTGGGTAATCTTTATTTATATCTGAAGCAACTTTTTTTAAAACTGGGTCGCCGTAAGCTACTATGGGTAAAATCATGCTTTAATTATTAGAAATGCAAAAATACAACTCTTATCATTTTTGAATTGCACTTTTAAGCAAAATTATTGGAATGTTTATTTGGAATAGAGGTAACTTTGAAGAATTAGTGTAGCACTAATCTCGTCAACCAATGCTTTGTTTTGGCGCTGTTTCTTTTTCAAACCGCTATCAATCATGGTTTGCACAGCCATTTTTGAGGTAAACCGTTCGTCTTCCCTTTCAATAGGGATTTTAGGAAATGCATTTTGAAGTTTTGTTATAAACGGCTTTATATATTGCTCGCTTTCTGAAGCTGTGTTGTCCATCTGTTTGGGTTCTCCTACTAAAAACAACTCGACACTTTCTTTTGAAACGTAGTCTTTCAAAAACGCAATCAATTCTTTGGTATTTACCGTTGTTAAACCCGATGCGATAATTTGCAGTTCATCGGTAACCGCAATACCAGTTCGTTTTGTCCCAAAATCTATTGCTAAAATACGTGCCATCTTTATCTTTCGGCAAAGGTAACACTTATAAATACGGCATCAAAAAAGGTTGACTAAGTAGACAACCTTTTTGCTCACAAAATTTAACCTTTATATTAATCTCGAATTTGGACTCTATTTTTTATGCTTTAACAGCTTTATATATTTTTGGAAAAACCCAAGTAATGTTTCCTGCGTTTCTTTTTAAATTTAAATAAATTCTGATATCACTAGCTGAACGTGCAATCGTTTCTTTAACCTCTGAAGCATCGATTAACAATGTTCCACCTTCTTCTGTTGTATTATTTTGAACAGTTACCGTATTAGCAGTTTCTACATTTACTACTTTTTCAGCATCTTGTGCGTTGCCTAGGGTAACCGCTAGTAAAAAAACTATTAATATGTAAAGATTCGTTTTCATGTCGTTAAGATTTGATAGGTGGTTCAAATATATATCCGCAACAAGGCTTACACACAAAAAATTAGTTGTAAAAGCCTGTATTTTCGATTATTAGAGCAGCTACTTTTTTTCTCGATAAACCGTTCAACAACATTTTTTTCCGATTAAAGGCATCTGTTTTTGCATTTCGTCCAAAACCATCTTGGATAAAAAGTTGAAATACACATTTTAGTCTTTTAAATGCACTCTAAAAAGTGTTGTTTTTTTGCATTTTATCCTGTTATTATCCGCCGTAATTTTCCCATTTCAAATCCTAGCCCTTATATTTGCTGAAAATTATTTTTTAGATGACAGAATTACAGCAAATCATAGAAAAAGCGTGGGACAATAGAGACCTACTAAAAGAGGAAAGTACAGTAGCAGCCATTAGAAAGGTTGTTGATTTACTGGACAAAGGCGAATTGCGTGTTGCTGAGCCTACAGACAACGGTTGGCAAGTTAACGAATGGGTGAAAAAAGGCGTAGTGCTTTATTTCCCTATTCAAAAGATGGAAACCATTGAATGTGGCCCATTGGAATTCCATGATAAAATTCCGTTAAAAACAGGTTACCAAGAAAAAGGTATACGTGTGGTACCTCATGCCGTAGCAAGACATGGTGCTTACATTTCTGCCGGTACTATTTTAATGCCTAGCTATGTAAACATAGGTGCTTATGTAGATGAAGGCACTATGGTAGATACTTGGGCTACTGTGGGTAGTTGCGCACAAATTGGCAAAAACGTTCACCTTTCTGGTGGAGTTGGTATTGGCGGTGTTTTAGAGCCGCTACAAGCTGCCCCAGTTATTATTGAAGACAACGTTTTTGTTGGAAGCCGTTGTATTGTGGTTGAAGGTGTACGCGTTGAAAAAGAAGCTGTGCTGGGTGCCAACGTAGTACTAACCATGAGCACTAAAATTATTGACGTTACTGGAGACGATCCTGTCGAAATGAAAGGTCGCGTACCGGCACGTTCAGTAGTTATTCCTGGTAGTTACACAAAAAAATTCCCTGCTGGAGAATACCAAGTGCCTTGTGCACTAATTATTGGAAAACGAAAAGAAAGCACCGATAAAAAAACATCTTTAAACGATGCGCTTCGTGATAACGATGTAGCGGTTTAAAAACAATTACAACAATCGATAAAATTCCAAATTCCAACATTTTTATAATGGAATTTGGAATTTTATATTTGTAGCTTTAAGCACTTATGAAAATTTTGGTGATACAACAGAAAATGATTGGCGATGTCCTTACGAGCAGTATTCTGTTTGAAGCCCTTCGTCATAAGTACCCCAATGCCACACTTCACTATTTAATAAACGAACACACCTATCCCGTTGTACAGAACAACCCTTTTATTGATGATTTTATTTTTTTCACCAAATTAGCCGAAACAAGCCAAAGAGAACTTTTCAAGTTAGCACAAACGGTTAAATTAGCCAATTACGAAGTGGTGGTTGATGTATATTCTAAACTATCGAGCAACCTAATAACTGCTCTGTCTGGAGCAAAAACCAAAATTTCGTATTATAAAAAGTACACCACTTTTTTATATAATTTCAATGTAAAAAGAAAAAGAACCTCAGGAAGTTTAGCCATAGAAAACAGGCTACAATTGCTAAAACCATTGGGCATTGAAGCTTCAAGCATCAAACCCAAAATATATCTTACTAAAGAAGAAACCAATAACAGCAAACAGTTTTTATTGGAAAACGGTTTAGATTTTAGCAAACCAATTTTTATGATTGGTGTTTTAGGTAGTGGCGCAAATAAAACCTATCCTCCAAAATATATGAGCCAGGTTATCGATACCGTTTACAGAGAAACCAAAGGACAAATTCTTTTCAATTACATTCCGAAACAAAAAGAACAAGCCGAAAGCATATTCAACCATTGCAGTGATAACACAAAAAAGAGTGTTTTTTTTGATGTTTTTGCAGGCAACCTCAGAGATTTTTTGGCCATTACATTTCATTGCAATGCTTTAATTGGAAATGAAGGTGGTGCTGTAAATATGGCAAAGGCACTAAACGTGAGCACATTCGCTATTTTCTCCCCTTGGATAGACAAAAGCACATGGAGTTTGTTTGAAAGTAATGAAAATATGAGCGTTCACCTAAAAGATTTTAAACCTAACATTTACAACAAACCTGAAAAATCTTTCAAAAAAGAAAGCGATAAACTATACCAAATCTTTACACCCAACTTATTCAAAAAAAAGCTGATTGATTTTTTAAAAAAGATTTAGGAGTAATTACTTTTTCTCAATACCATAAGACGTAAAAGTAGATTTTTTCGCCTTAGTTTCCTTTCTAATTCTATTATTAACTCTAAGTGCCTCGGTATTTTTGTATGGCCGGTGGTGGAATAAATGCAAACAAATCGCACTGTACCTAATTTGAATAAACTTAGTACCGTAATTCACCAAACGTTCACCCAATTCTCGATCTTCACCACCGTACTGCATACGTTCATCAAAACCATTTACCTCTAAAATATCGCTTTTCCAGCCCGAAACATTCATGCCATCAAAAGTAGCTTTTGTTGGCGTAAAAGTATTTAAAAACCAAGCTCGAAGCCCTTTTGCTGTTAGCTTATTTGTTTTAAACGTTTTTTTTAAACCACGTTCAAGCAACCAATCCAGATTAAAGCACCGTTGGTTTTCAACATCATCTTTTGAAATCACGTTTGAAATGTAATCTGGGAGTTTAAAATATCCGCCGGACAAAAAGCAATTTTCTTTCTTCATACGCAAATGGGTATTCACAAAATCCCTTCGCGGAATACAATCACCGTCGGTAAAAATCAAATAGTCTGCCGTCGTTTTTTGGATAGCTTTATTCAAAATTTTTGTCTTTTGAAAACCATTATCTTCATGCCAAACATGTACAATATGCATATTAGTTGAAGATTTAACAGAATCAATCAGTTCTTTTGTGCTTTCAGAAGATCCATCGTCTGCTATAATGATTTCAAAATTCTTTTCGGTTTGTACGGCATAACCCCAAAGTACTTTTTTTAACCATTCCGGTTGGTTGTACGTACTTATAATTACCGAAGCTTTTAATGTTCCCATTGCAACAAAAATAGCTATTTTTGCCATATAAAAGACACGCTGAAATGATCAAACTATCGGGAGTAATCATTACCCATAATGAGGAAAGAAACATTGAACAATGTTTAAAATCCCTAGCCCCAGTAGTTGATGAGATTGTTGTGGTCGATTCGTTTTCTACAGATGGCACAAAGGCAATATGTAAAAATTACAATGTTGTATTTATTGAGCAAGAATTTCTGGGCTATATAGAACAAAAAAACTTTGCTCTTACTCAGGCCAAATACAATTACGTTGTCTCTTTAGATGGTGATGAGGCGCTTTCTGAAACCTTACAAGAATCAATTAAACTTCTTAAACAGAATTGGAAATTGGATGGTTATTATGCCAATCGATTTAACAATTTTTGCGGACAATGGATTAAACATTCTGATTGGTATCCAAATCGAAAATTAAGAATCTTTGATCGGCGAAAAGCTTCATGGAAAGGCATTAACCCACACGACAATGTAGTCATGAATAATCCCAACAACAAAACAGGACATTTAAAAGGCGATATTTTGCATTGGACCTACCAAACGTATTCTGAGTTTAATTTAAAAACTGAACATTTTTCATCAATCTCAGCAAAAGCATATTATCAATTAGGTAAAAAAGCCCCTATTTGGAAAATATTAATCAACCCCTCTTGGGCTTTCTTTAAAGCCTACTTTTTAAGGTTAGGCTTTTTAGATGGGCTAAACGGTTTTATTATTTGCGTACAAACCGCCAATATCACATTCTTAAAATATACTAAGCTAAGGGAGCTTTATAAAAAGTCCAAATAAGGTAATACTTAGCTTAAAAACATGTTGTCAATTGTTTTTGCACAATTCTCCCAAGTATATGGCATGACCGTTTTCCTAACGTCAGTTTTTAACAAAAAAGCTTTTTCTATTAACGGTAAAACGTCTTTATAAGTAGCGTCAACATCAAACAAAAATCCATTTTCTCCATGTTGAATTAAATCTGTGCAATATCCTGTCTTTGAAGCAACCGGCACACAATTGGACATCATAGCTTCCAGCACCGGTACAGGGCCACCCTCCAAAAGAGATGGTGATACAAAAACATCTATTTTACTGTACATTTCAGGATAATCTTTGTAAGGAATTCTTTTGTGGTAAACAAAATTTGGCAAACTTTTTATTTTATGGAAATCTTCATAATTATCCCAATTTTGCCCGATAAGATGAAAGGTGTGTTGCGGCATATTCTTTACGATATCGTAAAGCAGTTTTGGGTTTTTTCTAACATGGAAACTGGAACAAAAACCAACATCGCCAAAACCGCGTTCATGACCGTAAAAAAATTTAGACGACGTACCTATGTGCAACACTTTTAACAACTCTGGTTTTACACCTATTTTTGTTAGATATGATTTTATTTCGGAATTTAAGCAAATGATATGATCTGCTTTGTTTAGACACCAAACAACATGGGTTTTAGAATATTTTTTATCCCAATTAGGGTGTGTAAACATTACGATGTTCTTTTTATTTAAAATACTAGGCTTACTTCTTATACAGCGGCAAAAATAATTTTGATAGATAAAAAAATAGCCATCGGCATCGGGTAAATTTCGTAACTTATTATGATAATGCGTTTTGGCATTGAGAGCAGAAAAACGGGAAAGGCGGCGCACCTTTGCTCCAAATATCCATTCCTTATCCAATTCCCGGGCAATAAAAACCACGTCCTTTACATTTTTTGAGGAATGAGCCTTAAATTTCGATTGTAAAATAGCCCAAAGGTATTTCCACTTATGAACCAATATAAAGTACAGTTGCTCTCCTAAGTTACCCTTCATTTTTGCGTTTTTTAATTTATAGGCGAGTGACTTGGTCTCGATTTATACTTTTTCTTCCAAAAGAAAATTCGCTTCTTCAATCTTATTTTTTTATAAAACTGCTCTTGAAAATCGACCGTAGATTGCCACATTAAATTGAAAATACGTGTTTCATCTTCTCCCGAGCATTTAGCATATTCATTGCTCATTGTTTCTATCATCGATTTGTGGATGGTAAGTTTTGCGAAATTCTTAACACGCGTTTCGAAATCCATTTTACCAAACTCCATACGGTTTAAATCTACCAAATAAAATTCGTATTCATCTTTTGTTCGCTTTATCAAAGTATTCCCTGGCGAGTGGTCTAAAAAGTTCACGCCATTTTCGTGCAGTTTATAAGTGAATCTGGTAAATGCCCTCAAAATAGCTTCGTGGTCGGGAATTTGAAAATCTGTAGTAAGCTCCCTAAAGGTTAAATCGCATTCTACCAATTCACTTACGTAATAACTTTTTTTGAATAAAAATGGAGTATGTTCCAATAAATAAGCCACCGGATGGGGTGTTTTTAAGCCCAACTGCAATAATTTAGTTGCATACTCAAACGAACGTTGCGCTTTAGACTTTCTAAAAAACCGATAAACAACTTGATTAATTACATTAGGAACTTTAAATGATTTTATTGTATGATTTTCGTTACCTATAGCAACAATTTTAATTATATTACGTTCTGCTGCTCCTAAGATTTCTTTATAAGAATCAAAGTTTTCCAAAGCATGTTTTATGGTTTCTTTATGAGACTTATATTTTTCAGCTATAACTAAAGTTTGGCCCACCTTATTATTTAGTTTTGGCACAAATATATCCAATTAAAAAACAAAGTAGAGCAATAGCTGTACTTTCATTTGTTTTCTAAACCACCATCCTGTATTTTTGGACGATAATCGTTACCTGTATGAAAGATGTTTCAGCTGTAATTATAAACTACAACTCTTCAAACTTTACCATCAACTGTATAAATTCCATTTTGGAAAAAACCTCAAATGACATCTCTTTTGAAATAATTGTAGTTGATAATGCCTCAAAACCTGAAGATTTTCAAAAGCTAAAAAAAGCGACAGACAGTATTGGTTTTTCGAATTTAAAATTAGTAAGGAGCAGATACAATACAGGTTTTGGGGGCGGTAATATGTACGGTGTCCAATTTGCAAATGGAAAACACTATGCCTTCATTAACAACGATACGGTTTTACAAAATGACTGTTTAAGTATTGTTTTAGAATTTCTTGAAAGTAACAAAAAGGCCGCTATTTGTTGTCCACAGCAATTCAACGAAAAGAACGAAGTACAAAAATCGTTCGATCACTTTTTAAGTTTGAAACGAGAGTTGTTTGGCCGAAAAATATTAGAAAAAACGAGCCCAACAACCTATCCTAAACGCCAAAAGATATACGATAAGCCCCTAAAAGTTCAAAGTGTACCGGGTTCGTTTTTGGTAGTAAAGGCCGAACCGTTTCATAAAATTGGCGGTTTCGATACGAATATTTTTTTATACTATGAAGAAACCGATTTGTGTTACCGCATGGCAAAAAACTCACAAAAAGGCAGTTCTTATTTAGTGCCCAAAGCAAGGTACACACATTTTAAAGGGCAAAGTACCGAAAAGAGTTTGGCTATTAAAAAAGAGCTAAAGATTTCGTTATTGTATGTTATACGAAAAAATTCGGGGTATTGTGCTTATCAAATTTTAAGATGGTGGCTCACTTTGAAGTCCTTTTTTAAAATGCTGTTTAAACCAAAGCGTTTTCGTCTATTTTTAATGTTTTTAAAAGGTGCGCCTATAAGCGATTCTTTAAAACAAAAACAAACTATCTCAGATTAAAACATGAATATATTACATCTTTCGGGCGTATCAAATTGGGGCGGTGGAGAATACCACATTGAAAACTTATGTACAGAATTGGCCGAAACAAATCCTGAGATAAATAATATTGTATTTTGTGTGAAAAATGGTCCTTTTCACCAACGGTTAAAAAACACAGACATACATTATATCACAGCACCTTTAGCGATTAAGATAGATTTGAGGTTTTCATTAAAACTGGGGCGAATATGTAAAGCCAAAAAGATAGATTTAATTCATATCCACGATACAACCGCCATCCAATTGGCCATTATTACCGATAAATTATATAAATTACCTCCTTTTATATTTAGCAAAAAAACATCGTTCGAAATTAAGCAACGCAAAAAAACATTGTATAAATATAATTATCCAAAAATCAAAAAAATACTTTGTGTTTCGGAAGAAACCAAAACTGTTTCAAAAAAAGCCATTGTTGACCACAGCAAGCTGGTTACGATTTACCACGGCACCAATTTAAAAACCAAAAGCGACCAAACACCTTTTAATTTACGTCACAAATTTTCCATCGGTAAAGATAAAATAATTATAGGCAACGTTGCTAACCACATTAGAGCAAAACACCTAGACACTTGGGTTAACGTGGCAAATAAAATTGTGAATGAGAAGAATAAATCCAATTTCATGTTTATTCAATTAGGAACCTTTACCGAACGCACACAACCACTCTTAGACCGTGTAAAGGAATTGAATTTAAGTAAGCACATGCTTTTCTTAGGATACACACCAAGTGCTTCAAATTTTATCCCCCAATTCGATATATCATTGATGACTTCGCAAAGCGAAGGTGTCCCGCAGTTTATTTACGAATCGATGTACCACAAAACTCCTGTAATAAGCACCAGCGTTGGCGGAATTCCAGAAATTATTAAACATGGAGAAAACGGGCTGCTTGCACCGATGCACGATTATAAACAGTTATCAAATTTGGTTTTACAACTAGCTGACCATACTGAAATGAAAAAGCAATTTACTTCAAAGGCATACAACAATCTAATAGATAAATATACAACGAGCCAAATGGCACAACAAACAGTTAAAGTTTATAAAGAAATACTAAACAATGTCTAACCAAAATATCGAGATCCAAAACGCACTACAAGTTTTAAAAAGTGGCGGCATCATCCTCTACCCTACAGATACCGTTTGGGGTATTGGTTGCGATGCCAATAATCCAGAAGCCGTAAAAAAAGTGTACCAATTAAAACAACGGGAAGACAGCAAAGCATTAATTTGTCTGGTGGCTGACGATAGGATGCTAAAAAAATACGTTAAACAAATTCCTATAGCGGCCCTAAACATTATTGAAGTTACCGATAAACCCACGACTATAATTTACGACAAAGCGCAAAATCTAGCAGAAAATTTAATTGCAGACGATGGTTCTATCGCCATTAGAATTCCAGACGATGATTTTTGTTACTGGTTAACTCGAAAATTTAATGGAGCCATAGTCTCTACATCTGCCAATATCAGTGGTTCGCCAACACCAAAATCATTCAAAGAAATAGCGCCGGAGGTTTTAAAAGGTGTGGACTATGTTGTAAATTTGCAACGCGAAAAAATTTGCGACAAACCATCGTCCATCATCAAACTGAGCAACAATGGTTTGGTTAAAGTTATAAGAGCTTAAAATCTCTAAAATGCTAAATGAATTACAAAGAAGCATTACAGCACGACATTTTTAAAATAATATCCAAATCTGCTTCAGAATTAGATCTGGAGAGCTATGTTATTGGCGGATTTGTACGCGACCATATACTAAAACGGGGTTCGGCCAAAGATATTGATATTGTTGCTACAGGAGACGGCATTAAACTGGCAAAGCAAGTGGCCAAAAATTTACCTAACAGACCCAAGGTTCAAGTTTTTAAAACTTACGGCACAGCCATGCTTCGGCACGAAGATATTGAGATAGAATTTGTTGGCGCCCGAAAAGAATCGTACACTGAAGACAGCAGAAACCCTGCGGTTGAGAATGGCACACTACAAGACGACCAAAACCGCCGTGATTTTACTATAAACGCATTAGCTTTAAATTTAGGAGAAAACCATTTTGGCGATTTACTCGATCCGTTTAATGGTATGCAAGACTTAACCGAAAAAATTATCAGGACGCCCTTAAATCCAGATATTACCTATAGTGACGACCCTTTACGAATGTTGCGTGCCATAAGGTTTGCGACTCAATTACATTTTAAAATTGAGGACAAATCTTTTAAAGCTATAGCCAACAATGCCGAACGCATAAAAATAATAACCAACGAGCGCATTGTTACAGAGCTCAACAAAATATTAGAAAGCAAAAAGCCATCCATCGGGTTCTTATTGTTGGAAAAAACCGGGCTATTAAAATATATTCTACCAGAGTTAACCGCTTTAAAAGGCATTGACGAAATTGAAGGTCAACGCCATAAAGACAACTTTTATCACACTTTGGAAGTGCTTGATAATATTGCAAAAAACACCGACAACTTATGGTTACGTTGGGCAGCTTTGTTGCACGATATAGGCAAGGCACCAACAAAAAAATTCAGTAAAAAAATGGGATGGACTTTCCACGGGCATGAGTTTGAAGGTTCAAAAATGGTGTACCGCTTGTTCAAACGTTTAAAAATGCCATTGAACGACAAAATGAAATTTGTTCAAAAAATGGTATTAATGAGTTCGCGGCCCATTGTTTTGGCACAAGATATCGTTACCGATTCTGCCGTTAGAAGATTGGTTTTTGATGCTGGGGATTATGTCGATGACTTAATGACCCTTTGTGAAGCCGATATCACAACCAAAAATCCAAAACGATTCAAGAAATACCATAACAATTTCAAGATTGTTCGTGAAAAAATTGTTGAAGTTGAAGCCCGCGATCATGTTAGAAATTTTCAACCTCCTATTTCTGGTGAAGAAATTATGGAAACCTTCAACCTACAGCCATCAAAAGAAATAGGCATCATTAAAGAAGCCATAAAGGAAGCTATTTTAGAAGGCGAAATCCCTAATGAATATGAAGCAGCTTACGATTTAATGCTAAAAAGGGGAGAAAAATTAGGATTGAAAACGGCTAATACTAAAAAGTAAACTGTTTGCATTCAGCAATTAATAAATTTTATAAATTCGTGTATTTGTGGCAAATTCATCAAGAGACAACAAAAAAGTAATTTACTGGTTACTAACGGGCTGCCTACTTATTTTCATCATGGTTGTAGTTGGCGGCATTACGCGGTTAACCCATTCGGGGTTATCAATTTCCAACTATAAACTTATTTCGGGAACCATTCCGCCAATGAACGAAACCGAATGGCAAGAAGCTTTTAATTTGTACAAACAGTACCCTGAGTACCAAAAACTCAACAACCATTTCAACCTTGAAGATTTTAAGGACATTTACTTTTGGGAGTGGCTGCATCGCGTTATCGGTCGTTTTATTGGGCTGGTATTTTTACTACCTTTTATTTATTTTCTAATCACCAAACAACTTACAAAACCCACCATAAAAAAAGCAATTATTTTATTGAGCCTAGGGGCCTTTCAAGGTTTTTTAGGTTGGTATATGGTGAAAAGTGGTTTAGTTGACAACCCCGATGTTAGTCATTATCGTCTGGCAGCGCATCTCACAACAGCATTTATAACCTTTGCTTACACGTTTTGGGTGGCATTGGACTTGATGTTTCCAAATAAAAAACAAGTCGATTTAAAATTTCGAAATTTTATAAGGCTAACATTAGCTATTGTACTGCTCCAAATTATTTATGGGGCATTTGTAGCTGGCCTTGACGCCGGATTTATTCATAACCATTGGCCTATGATGAGTGAAGGTAAATTTATTCACGAAACTGTTTATACCGAACAGAACCCGTTGTTAAAAAACTTTATTGAAGGTAAAAGTGGTGTGCAGTTTGTACATAGAATTTTGGCATTCTTTGTTGTTGGTTTTATAGTAGCTCTCTACTTTAAAAGCAAAAAAATGGAACTCACCAATTACCAATCAAAAAGCGTTTATATACTTTTGGTTATGGTAGGGCTACAATTCGTTTTGGGCGTACTTACAATACTGTTACAAGTGCCCGTTTGGCTAGGCGTAGCGCATCAAGTAGGGGCTTTTTTCTTACTTAGCGCCACGACATTCACACTCCATCGTTTTACAAAATAATTTAATTACACTACCTTTGTAGCGCAACTTTTAGCTATGATTTACAGATTTAGAGTTATTTTAGACAACGACACCGATGAAGACATTTTTCGAGATCTAGAAATTCGAGAAAGTGACACATTGGAGGATTTGCACAACATCATTACCCAGTCGTTTGGGTTTGACGGTACCGAAATGGCTTCATTTTACATTAGCAACGACCAATGGGAACAGGGTGAAGAAATTTCGTTATTTGACCTAAGCGACGACAATACTGCACGCTTGATGAACGAAACATCCCTTGACAGCGTTGTTCACGAAGCACAGACCAAGCTGATTTATGTTTACGATTTTTTAAGCATGTGGACCTTTTTTGTTGAATTAGCCGAAATTGCCGAAGAAACCGAAGGACACGATTATCCCAACCTCATGTTTGTTCAAGGTCAAGTGCCAGACACTGCCCCCGACCGTGTTTTTGAAACCGAAGACGATGATGATTTTGCCGAATTTGATGACGGTTACGACCTTGACGACTACGACAGCTTAGATTTTGAAGAAAACTGGAACTAAATCTTATTTCTGTCTTAACTTTTCTAAATTGACGTTTTCATAGTTTCTCGTTAAGAACTCTAAAGAACGCTTCAAAATATCGCCCATATTTTTACAGCGCTTAAATTTTACATCTTGCGTATATTCAAAAATTTTCATCTTTAAAAGTTTTACATGCGTCTCTTTAGAGATTACATCCTCTTGCATACAATCCAAGAGCAGGCCTATCCTATCGTGGAAACTTTTTAAACGCTTTACCAAAATTGAACGCTCTTCGGTTTTATACTGGTTAATGGACAGTTTTTGCATGCTATCGGACACCAATTCAACCATTTTTAAATTTTCCTTGAAAAATTGAGGTCTGTAAATATTAAACTTACCCTCGTATGATTGCTGATCAAAATCTATTGCCCTAATTTTGTAAACCACATGGTCAAAATCGTGAGTAGGTACAATAACATAATTGTACGAGCGCATGTCGCCCAAAAGCCTAATCATACAGCGTTCATTAAACTTTACGAACTCTTTAGCAATTTGTGATTTTTCTGATTTATCACATTTTGGCAAAAAATCCTTAATAAACTCGTCACCCGGAATACCCGCAATATGTTCTTCAATTAGGGTGTCTTTATAAACCAAAAAGTTTAAATTATAAGGCGACAACATATGCTCCAATTCTAGCCCATAAACCCTTGATGCATCAGCTGTTTTAACGTAAAAATAGGTGTAATTATCATTTAAAATATTTCTGACTTTTATTCTAAAGGGCTTAGAATTTCCAAAGGTGCAGTAATCAATAGCGTCTACACTCAAGAATGGCAAAACATTCTCGTTTCCATCGGAGTGTAAAATGGTATATACTTTTTTTAAGGACTGTTCGATTTCTTCTCGTTCAAAATCGTTGTAATAAACTCGAATCCAAAGCGTATCGTTATCGTCTTTATCATAGACGACAATAGACCCTTGAAACCTTAGCAAATCATCATAAAAAATTGGAATCTTTATATTCCTATTATATTCCGATAGGTAATCGTTTAATTTAGCCGTTATTGGAAACGATGGCTTTTTCTTCGATATTTTTAAATCTTGCATACTGTAAAGTTATTCAAAAGTTTGTCTTAACACTTCGCCATTCGAATTCCAAAATAATAAAACTTTCCTTTTCGGTAGCATAAAATTTATATTCTCTTAAAAAGGTTTGTAACAAATACTTAAAAAGGTCGTCGTATTTTTAGAATCAAAGTATTTAAATGTGTTGGTTAGCATAAAAAAATGATATCTCTTGGAACCTATACTTACAATTAACAATCTCACTAAAAAATTTGGCTACTTAACAGCTGTAAAAGACTTAACATTTACTATTAACAAAGGCAATGTTTACGGTATTTTAGGCCCAAATGGCAGCGGAAAATCAACTACTTTGGGCATTGTGCTTAATGTGGTAAACAAAACACACGGTAATTTTTATTGGTTTGGTGGCAATACCTCTACACACGATGCCCTAAAAAAGGTTGGCGCCATTATTGAACGTCCCAACTTTTACCCTTACATGACCGCTGTTCAAAACTTGAAATTAGTTTGCAAAATTAAAGGGGTAGCTTATGAAAAAATTGACGAAAAGCTTAAAACTGTTGGCCTTTTAGAACGAAAAGACAGTAAATTCAGTACCTACTCTTTGGGCATGAAACAACGCTTGGCCATAGCATCAGCGTTATTGAACGACCCTGAAATTTTAATTCTCGACGAACCAACCAACGGTTTAGACCCTCAAGGCATACATCAAATACGAGAAATTATTAAACAAATTGCCGCAAATGGCACAACCATTTTGTTGGCCTCTCACCTACTTGACGAAGTTGAAAAAGTATGTTCGCATGTAGTTGTACTCAGAAAAGGTAAAAAATTATATTCTGGTCGAGTTGACGAAATGATTTCCAGCCATGGTTTTTTCGAGCTAAAAACCAATATGCAAGATGAACTGGTTGCATTTTTGGAGAGCAATTCTGATTTTGGAAAAATTAAAGTCCAAAACAATCTAATTACAGCCTTTTTAAATCACCCAATGGATGCAGATGATTTGAATAGGCAGTTATTTGAAAAAGATATTGTACTAACCCATTTGGTAAAACGTAAAGAAAGTTTGGAAGAACAATTTTTACAGTTGACCAATAACAACC
Organism: Flavobacteriaceae bacterium GSB9; assembly: GCA_022749295.1. Taxonomy (NCBI): domain Bacteria; kingdom Pseudomonadati; phylum Bacteroidota; class Flavobacteriia; order Flavobacteriales; family Flavobacteriaceae; species Flavobacteriaceae bacterium GSB9. The sequence continues at coordinate 3,290,593 of CP062007.1, read as the reverse complement.
AAAATTAATTTTAAATGCTACGACTTTTAAATTTAGAACTACAAAAGCTATTACTTAACCGAACAAGTAAAATTCTTATTTTTATTTCGTTTGTTCTACCATTTTTCATCATTCTTCTATCGTCATTAAAGATTAACGTTTTTGGCTTTTTTACTTTAGAATTGGGTGAACTGGGCGTATTTAACTTTCCTATTATTTGGCATTTAACTACGTTTTTCGCATCGCAGTTTAAATTCTTTTTTGCTATAGTAGTAGTAAGTATGATTGGCAACGAATACAGTAACAAAACCCTAAAACAAAATTTAATTGATGGGCTAAGTAAAAAGGAATTCATACTATCAAAATTTTATACCATTGTATTCTTTTCATTAGTTTCAACCATTTTAATCGGTTTAATTTCACTCTGTATCGGTTTATATTATTCGAGTTATAACGAATTTTCCATCATTGTTATGGAAACCGAGTTTCTTTTGGCATATTTTGTTAGACTAATGGGCTTTTTTAGTTTGTGCCTGTTTTTTGGCATGCTTGTAAAACGTTCGGCTTTTGCATTAGCTTTCCTTTTTATTCTTTTTATTGTGGAGTGGATTGTTTTCGGACTAATGGCTTGGAAAATGGAAACGGATGCCGCAGAGAAAATCCAGAATTTTTTCCCTTTAAAATCCATGTATAAGCTTATAGACCAACCCTTTCAGCGTATAGCGATGACAAAATTCCCTGAAAAATCTGAGCTTATGTATAATTATTCGGTTACCCCTCTAGAAATCGTAATCGTTTTATGTTGGACTGCTATATTTGTATTTTTATCGTGTAGATTATTAAAAAAGCGCGATTTATAATATCTTTGGTAGCATTTGCTAAAGAAAAAGATGATAAAAAAAGCCCTAATTTTAATATTTTTAGCCTTAACCAGTATGTATTCTTTTGGTCAGGCCGAAGCTTCCAATTGGTACTTTGGAGAAAACGCCGGTATTAATTTCAATATTTTTACCGGAACCGTAACCACACTTAACGATGGCGAGCTTTTTACTCGCGAAGGTTGTGCATCCATCTCGAACTCCAACGGAGAGCTATTGTTTTACACAGACGGAACAACGGTCTATAATGCATCACATGAAATCATGTCCAACGGCAGTGCCCTGCTTGGTGATGAATCCAGCACACAATCGGCCATTGTTGTCCCCAAACCTAACGACCCATCTATTTATTATATTTTTACAGTTGGCTCCAACCAAACCAATACGGGTTTAAATTATTCGGTTGTAGATATGTCGGGTGACTCTGGTAAAGGTATTGTAAAAAATAAAAACACCAACCTTTTACCACAATGTGCAGAAAAGATATCAGCTGTTGTTAAAGATTGTGATACACGCTCTATTTGGGTGGTGACGTTATCATCAGAAAGCGGATTTTTCGGAAACCCTCCTAATCTAAATACATTTTATGCTTACGAAATCGGTCCCACGGGTGTTAACTCTAATCCTGTTAAAACTACTCTAGACGTAAACTTTACAGATTCCAGAGGCTACCTAAAGTTATCTCCTAGCGGTTTAAAATTAGCTTGTGCCAGTGTTCACACTTCCGGTCTGTATTTATTTGACTTCGATTCACAAACTGGAATTGTAAGCAACCCCCAACCGTTAAGTATTGACAGTTCTAGTGACAAGCCCTATGGTCTTGAGTTTTCTCCTGATAGTAATTTACTTTATGTAACCTCATCAAACGATTACTTTAATAGAAGTGACCCAGATGAAAACGATGATCCACAAAACCATAGATCCCTTCTAATTCAATATAACTTAAATGCCCCTAACATATCAGATTCTCAAGTTGTTTTAGATGATCAAAACCTTTACCGTGGTGCATTGCAATTAGGGCCAAATGGGAAAATATACCGCTCATTAAGTGAAACATACGATGTAGGAATCAACAAACTAGGCGTTATTAACAACCCAAACAGCATTGGAACAGCTGCCAATTACCAACATAATGCCGTAGATTTAGGAACTAATAATGCAACACAAGGCTTGCCCCCTTTCATCGCTTCGTTTTTTAACGAACAAATAGATATTGTAAAAAATGGAAGCGACACTAATTTTATTGCACTTTGCGAAGGCGAAACCTATACGCTTGTGGCTGATGAAATTTTAGGTGCTACATATACTTGGACCAAAGATCGTGTAGTTTTACCTGAAACCGATTTTGACCTCGAGGTGACAGAAACAGGCATTTACAAAGTTGTTATTGAGCCTCCTGGAGAAGTTCAAATAACGAATTGTGGACTTCCTCAAGGAGAAGCTAGAGTAGAGTTTTATGATTATCCTGAAGCATTTGATACCGATTTGTTCCAATGTGATTATGATTTAGGCTCTATCGATATCACGACTTTTAATTTAACGGAAGCTTATGAAATGATATCACCTTCCATTAATGAAGATTTTTCTGTTACGCTTCACAAATCTGAAGATGATGCTCTAAATAATGTCGACCCAATTAGTAATGTAGATTCTTACCAAAATACGGCTCCAAACGAAATACTTTATGCTCGTGTTGAACATATTTTAAGTGGGTGCTTTAGCACAGCACCACTAAGCCTGAATGTTAGCAACACTCAAGTTCCTTTATACCAAGCTTCTCCGGTTTGTGACGAGGTAGATTCTCCTGATGGGATTAATGTGTTCAATCTAGAACTATACAAAACAGAGATTGCAAATAACTTAGGAGTATCCATAAATGATTTTAATATAACGTTTTACGAAACGCGAGACGATGCTTTATTAGAAATCAATAAGATTAGTGAATATCAAAACAAAACACCTTATAACGATATTTTATTTTACAGAGCAGACACTAACAGCAACAATGCTTGTTATGGCATCAACGAAATACAATTAACGGTAGAAAAATTACCAAATATCAATAAAACAGACACTTCATTTTATTGTCTTAATGAATTTCCTAATCCCATAAAAATCAACGCTGGGTTAACCCAAGGAAATATAAATGATTATACCTATTTATGGAACAATGGCGAAACCAGTTATGAAATAGAGGTAAACGAAACAGGAACATATTCTGTTGTAGTAACCAATAAGGCAAACTGTTCAGATGAAAGATTGGTTACCGTAGAACCCTCAAACCTTGCAACAATAGACGAAATTGAAATAACGGATGTATCAGAAAACAATATTATTAACGTTATGGTATCGGGCGAAGGCACATACGAGTTTGCCTTGGTTAATTCTAAAAACATAATAATACGCCCCTATCAAGAAAGTCCGGTGTTTGAAAACCTCTACCCTGGTGTGTACAACGTCCATATTAAAGACATAAAAAACAATTGCGGTGTCGTCAACCAAACGGTTTCTGTTATTGGGTTCCCTAAGTTTTTCACTCCAAATAACGATGGAATTAATGACACATGGCAGGTTTTTGGCATCTCTGAACTTTTTCAACCCAATACAAAAATCCAAATTTACAACCGTTACGGTAAACTTTTAAAAGAAATAAATCCTTTGGGCAAAGGATGGGATGGGCAAATCCGTGGAAAAAAATTACCAAGTGACGACTATTGGTTCTCTGTAAAACTTCAAGACGGAAGGGTTTTTAAAAATCATTTTACGTTAAAGCATTAAAAAAAGCGTAACATGTTTAAGCCAAACAAATACCGAAACACAAATCTTAAACCAATACGGTAAACCTTTTCAAAGAGTTAGACCATATGGGGAAGACTGGAATAGCTTACCTAATAGGAAAAGGTTGCTAAACGATGATTATTAGTTTTCAGTTAAACAGAACGGTAAAATATTTAAAAACTACTTTACGTTACAACAATAAATTGTACCTATCGAAACAGCAGAGAAAACACAATTCATCGATTTATTTTGCATTTCGCCTAAAAAAAATTTACTTTTCCAGAAAATTTTGGCCTAATTTTAGGGCAAGAATTTCGGCCAAATAAAACCAAACAGAAACCACCTACTTTATATGAGATTTATTTATTTCATTTTATGTTTACTTATTTGTGGCAATAGCCTATTATTCTCGCAGCAAATCTCGGTAGACGACTCTGTAGATTTACAATCTCTAATTCAAAACAATCTGGTTGATGGCTGTGTGGATATTTCAAACATCAGCTCTTCGGTAAATGGTGCCACCATAGGATTGTCAAGTTATGCTTTTTTTGAACGCGGAAGCTCCAACTTCCCTTTTGAACGAGGCATCATGCTTTCTACGGGAGCTGCTTCATCTGGTGGAAATTCGACGTTTACCCCTACACTTAGTGAGGGTTCAGACACTTGGGGTACCGATCCCGATTTAGAAACAGCATTAGGCGTTACCGATACACAGAATGCCACCTCAATTGAATTTGATTTTACTTCCATATCCAATCAGTTTCAGTTTAATTACCTTTTTGCTTCAGAAGAATATTTTGGCGAATACCCCTGTCAATTTTCAGATGGTTTTGTTTTCCTTATAAAAGAAGCAGGCACTACCGATCCTTACCAAAATATAGCCGTAGTACCCAGCACTACTATACCAGTAAACACTAATACTATTCACAATGAAATATTCGGAATTTGTGAAGCGCAAAACAGCCAGTATTTTGATGGCTATAACCTAGGTGACACCAATTACAATGGCCGTACCACGGTATTGACAGCTTCGGGCAACATTCAACCTAACGTTACCTACCACATAAAACTTATAATTGCAGACCAAACCGATAGCACTTTTGATTCTGCCGTTTTCATTGAAGGCGATAGTTTTAGGGTTTTGGAACTAGGAGATGATATTTCAACCTGTGCCAGTTCGGCGGTCTTAAATGCTAATTTGGAAAACCCGCTAGCATCTTATGCTTGGTATTTAAATGGTACATTAATTGCTGGAGCTAATTCTGCAAGTTATACCGCGGTACAAAACGGCTCATATCGGGTGGAAGTTTCGGTTCCTGCAAATGGTTCATCATGTGTTGAAGAAGATGAGATTGAGGTAATTTTAAATACAGAGGAACCGATTGAACCCATATCAGACTATCTACTATGCGATGATTCAAGCGCTGATGGCGTTGAAACCTTCGACCTCTCAACTAAGGACACCGAAATAACAACCAATATCCCCTTTTCAAACTACGAGTTTAGTTACCATTATTCTGAAGCCGAAGCAAGAGACAACACAAACCCTATTACTGTTCCTATTAATAACACCATGAGTCCTCAACCAATTTTTGTAAGGATTCAAGATTTAGACAGTCCATGCTTTGCTCATGCGAGCTTTAATTTAATTGTAAACAGTCCTCCAAATATTGTTGCTCCCACAACTCTTGAAACCTGCGACACCGATGATAATCCAGATGGTTATGCCATTATAAATTTGGCAGAAAAAACAGATGAAATAACTAACGGCCAAAACAATCTGTTCGTAACCTATCACTACTCCTCTTTAGATGCCGATACAGGCAATAACCCAATCTCTGGAGATACATATATAAACACCAACACTCCAACGGACGATGTTTACGTTAGGGTAGTTGATACTTCGACAGGTTGTGTGAACACCACCGATTTACAGGTCATTATTGAGATTAGCCCAATAGTCAACAGGGAAACCCAATATCTCGATGCCTGTGATCGCGACCTAGATGGCCATGCCTTCTTCAATCTAACAGACGTTATTGCTCCCATTCTAGAAGGCTTAACCGGTGTTACAACAACGTTTCACAACTCCTATGGCGATGCCCAGATGAACACTAACCCTATTGCAGACGAGACAAATTATGAGTTCACCAATACTATTACCGAACCCGGATTCGACACTTTGTATTTAAGAATAGAAGACAACGACACCGGTTGTGCCACTATAGTCGATTTTGAAATACATACTAATTTATTACTTACCGGAACAGATATAGGTGATTTTGCTCTGTGCGACAATAACGACGATGCAACAGACACTTTAGATTTTAACTTATTCACTGTTGAAGATTATATAGCCAACGATTTACCTAACCCAATAACTGTTAATTTTTATGAAACCGAAGAAGATAGAAATAATGGCAATAATGCATTAGATAAGACACAGTCCTATGCCGCTGTAAGTCCGCAAGTATTGTACATAACTATTGAAGATACAGACAGTGGTTGTGTTGAAGAAACAGAAATCACGCTCTTGGTAAACCCTATATTGCTGTTCGATAATGTTACATTACCTTATTGCGATGATGACAACGATGGGTATGCGAATATAGACCTTACTTCTCTCGACGATATCATTACAGACGGAAATGATGATTTTATTGTTTCTTACTTTGACAACCTAACCGATGCAGAAAACAATAACGATTTTAACCGTCTACCGCCTATTTACAACAACACCAATCAAGTAGAAACACTCTATGCGCGTATTGAAGCCATTAATTCGGGCTGCTCTACCGTAAACCCTTTTCAGATTGAAGTTTTAGTAGCTCCAGACACCAATCAAGCTACAGATATAATCATATGCGATGACGACCAAGATGGATTTTACATCATCGACCTCAATGCTAAAATTTCAGAAGTAGTGCCCAGCACCACTGGTTTGGATATCGATTTTTTCACCTCGTTTGAAGACGCAGATACAAAAGCAAACGAAATTCCAGAATCTGAACGCAATGCCTATAATTCTGGAACACAAACCATTTATGTGCGTATTGAAGATACTGTTAGTGGCACCGGTTGCTATGCCATAGAACCGTTTGAAATCATTGTTAATACTGTACCCCAGATTCCTTCAATAAGTAATTATCAAATTTGTGAGGATGATAATGATAGGACCGCAGAGTTTCTTTTGTCTGAAAAAGATGCCGAAATCTTAAATGGCCAAACTGGTAAAGAAGTTTACTATTTTGAAGACGAAAATGATGCGTTAATTGGAGATTTAGGCAATGCCCTCAATAAAAATTCATTGTACCAAAACACCAGTAGCCCACAAACCATTTATGTTCGAGTTGAAAATATTACTGATGCTTCTTGTTTTGACACATCTTCGTTTACATTACAAGTATCGCCCGACCCCATTTACAACCCAATATCCCCATATTTAATTTGTGATGACGATAGTAACGACGGCAAAAACGAATTCAATCTAGCTGAAAAAGCTCAAGAAATTCAATCCGGTTCGCCTGACAATCTGAATATTTCGTTCCATTTATCATATGCCTTGGCTGAAAGCAATACCAACCCCTTACCTTCAACTTACACCAATGCAACCAATCCGCAAATTATTTACGCTAGGATAGAAAGCGATGACTCACTTTGCTATGTTATTGAAGAGCTAGGCATAAATATTATTGCGGCACCAAATGTATTGGTTGGCGAACCATCTCTATCGGCATGCTCGCCAGATTATAATGAAACGGCAACCTTCGATTTAACGTTTTATAATTTAGATACGCAAACAGCAGATTTTGAAATTTTAGATCGTGTAAAAAGTAACCTTTCGGTAGACTATTTTGAAAATGAAACAGACATCAATCCTAATGATGGACTTGATAACACAAATGCCATTACCGACCCTGCAAATTTCAATTCTGAAGCCAAAACAGTTTACATAAAAATAGCCAATATACTAACCGGATGTTTTACAATAGCCCCTTTGCAACTTAACGTAAATGTACCACCGACAACAAATACTATCGGAACTATTGAAATTTGTGATAACGCATCGAGCACCTACGACCTATCACTGGTTAACAACATGATTGTAGATACCCCTTCTGAGTTTACCATATCATACCACAACAACCAAACAGATGCAGAAACCAATACATCGCCAATAGGCAACATTTATAACTACACAAGTAACAGCCACACCATATACGCTAGAGTTGTTAACCCTTCAACAGGTTGTTTTATCACTAGTGCCTTTATTTTACAAATCAATCAAAATCCTATAGCCAATACTCCTCCAGATTTAATTGATTGCAATGACGACTATGACGAGTTTTTGGTTTTCGATTTAACACAAAACAACGGTATTATTCTTGGCTCACAAAACCCTTCGAATTTTAACGTAACATTTTATCAAACTGCTGGAAACGCAGAAAACGGCAACAATCAATTAAATAATTTATATCAAGCTACAGATAATGAAACCATCTATGTTAGAGTGCAGAATATAGCAACTGGATGCTACAACACTACACAATTTAATACAAGAATAAACCCAAAACCCATTATCCCTATTAATGACATTGTTCCGTTATGCAATGATTCGCATCTAGTTATAAGCGCAGAAACGGGCTTTGCCGGCGACACCTATTTGTGGTCTACAGGTGCAACAACACCAGAAATTATTATTGGCCCAAATGATATAGGCGATTACAATGTTACCGTAACCAGGCCAAATATAACATCAAACGATTGCTCACATACTCACAACTTTAGTGTTATTGAATCGGATAGCGCCATAATAAACTTCACACAAACCGTAGATTTTGCGGACCCTAACAGCATTACTGTTGATGTTAGCGGTGTTGGGAATTATGTGTATATTTTAGATGATGGCGAACCGCAAACATCAAACGTTTTTGAAGATGTCTCTTTTGGTCCGCATTGGGTCACCGTTCGGGATTTAAACGGTTGTTTAGATGTTTCCAGAGAAGTTTTTGTAGTAGATATTCCTAAATTCTTTACGCCAAATAACGATGGTGCTTACGATACATGGCACATTGTTGGAGCCAATCAATTACCGGGCACTCTAGTTTATATTTATAATAGATATGGTAAACTTTTAAAAACCTTACCTCATACGTCAGCAGGTTGGGACGGTACTTTTAACGGACATAATATGCCATCTGATGATTATTGGTTTGTTGCAAACATTGTACAGGATGGCGAGTCGTTTGATATTAAAGGGCATTTTGCATTAAAACGATAGCACTTTTATTTTATGTAATTTTGCTGAATGAAATTTAAAGTTAAATCAAGTTTTAAGCCCACAGGTGACCAACCAAATGCCATAAAACAACTGGCAGACGGCATCGTTTCTAACGAAAAACACCAAACACTACTTGGGGTCACCGGTTCTGGAAAAACCTTTACTGTAGCTAATGTTATTGAAGAAGTGCAACGCCCTACCCTGGTTTTAGCACATAATAAAACTTTGGCGGCACAGTTGTATTCTGAGTTTAAACAGTTTTTTCCAGATAATGCCGTAGAGTACTTTGTCTCATACTACGATTACTACCAACCAGAAGCCTATATTCCAGTTTCCGGGGTTTATATTGAAAAGGATTTATCCATCAACGAAGAAATAGAAAAAATGCGTCTAAGCACTACCTCATCTTTATTAAGCGGAAGGCGCGATGTGTTGGTTGTGGCATCAGTTTCATGTTTGTATGGTATTGGCAACCCTATCGAGTTTCAAAAAAATGTTATTACCATTACACGCGATCAAGTTATCTCGCGAACACAACTTTTACATCAATTGGTGCAAAGTTTGTATTCAAGAACTGAAGGTGAATTCCACCATGGAAATTTTAGAATAAAAGGCGATACGGTTGATATTTTCCCGAGTTATGCCGATGATGCTTTTAGAATTCACTTTTTTGGTGACGAAATTGAGGATATCGAATCGTTTAACATTCAAACCAACGAAATCGTTGAAAAATATGATCGATTGAATATTTATCCTGCCAATATGTTTGTAACCTCGCCCGAAGTACTTCAAAATGCCATAAAGGAGATTCAAGATGATTTGGTAAAACAACACGATTATTTCAAAGAAATTGGGAAACACCTTGAAGCTAAGCGCCTAAAAGAGCGTACAGAATTTGATTTAGAAATGATTCGTGAATTAGGCTATTGTTCTGGCATCGAAAATTACTCACGCTATTTAGATGGCAGAAAACCAGGTTCGCGCCCATTCTGTTTATTAGATTATTTTCCAGACGATTATTTAATGGTCGTTGATGAAAGTCACGTTACCGTTTCGCAAGTACATGCCATGTATGGAGGCGATAGAAGCCGAAAAGAAAACTTAGTAGAATATGGCTTTAGGTTACCGGCAGCCATGGATAACCGACCACTAAAATTTGAAGAATTTGAAGCCTTACAAAACCAAGTTATTTATGTGAGTGCCACACCGGCCGATTATGAATTGCAAAAAACCGATGGTGTTTATGTAGAACAGATTATACGCCCCACAGGATTGTTAGATCCAGAAATTGAAGTCCGCCCAAGCCTTAACCAAATAGACGATTTAATTGAAGAAATACAGCAGCGTGTTGAAAAAGACGAGCGCACCTTGGTTACCACACTAACAAAGCGCATGGCCGAAGAGCTGACAAAATATTTAGATAGAATTCAAATTAGATGCCGTTACATACACAGTGATGTGGATACCCTAGAACGGGTTGAAATTATGCAAGATTTACGTAAAGGATTGTTTGATGTCTTAGTGGGCGTCAACTTACTGCGTGAAGGTTTAGATTTGCCCGAAGTGTCGTTAGTAGCCATTTTAGATGCTGATAAAGAAGGTTTTTTACGATCTACTAGGTCTTTAACACAAACCGTGGGAAGAGCCGCAAGAAACCTAAATGGCAAGGCTATCATGTATGCTGATAAAATAACCAATAGCATGCAAAAAACTATTGATGAAACCAATTACCGACGCGAAAAACAGCTTGCTTATAATTCGGAAAACAACATCGTGCCAAAAGCTTTAAATAAAAGTTTGGACAATGCACTATCAAAAAACTCTGTTAGCACTTACAGTTACGAATTACAAGCGGCAAAAGCTGCCGAGCCCGAAAGTGAATATCTTAGTAAACCCGAACTAGAGAAAAAAATAAGAGAGAAACGCAAGCTTATGGAAGAAGCTGCAAAAGCATTAGACTTTATTGTAGCAGCAAAGCTTAGAGATGACATTAAAGGCTACCAAGAAAAACTTGAAAAGCTAAAAGTTTAAACTTTTAGCTTTTTTTATTAAACAACATATTGTTGTTTTCATCAACACTTTAATAAGTCTTTTAAAAAGGTGATGTTTTAATTGTATTGCGTTTTAAAAATATCTATTAAAACATCGGGCGGTACAATTTTATTTGGAAAACTTTCCATTAAATACAACACTTTGGTAATCGATTCGTGGCTCAACCCCATTCGTAAACCAAAGTTGTAAAGCTTTGTGACTCCTGCAGCGTTATCTTCCCCTTCATATTCCTGTTCAATATTCATTAACAACACTAGTCTATGGAATTGCACTATGCGTTCACTATGCGATTTTAAATGGGTATATGATACTGGGTTTTCTAATAAATATTCAAAATCTTCTCGTGCAATATCTAGTTGTTTTGCCACGCCCAACAAAAAGTTGTATTCTATTCTCCGTATGTCTTTATCATATTTTGCAAAAGCAATCATTTCAGATAAGAGACTCAATTTTTCTACTCTATTAATCATGTTTTAAGGGATTAATTAATTTACTATAAAGTTACGAACAAAAGGCACTTTTATAATCGTAGATATATTGTAGATTATCGAAAAACTGTACGCATTTAATCGTACATTTTAATTATTTCATCAATCATGAATTTTATTCAACCAAAAAAATTGCATTTTATCTTTTGTTACAATTATAAAACAAAACAACAAAAACCAAAACAAATAACTGATTTACAGTTTTTTACACAGAAATCAAACGGTTTTAATATAAAATCAAACTAATCCTTTTTTTTAGGGTATCTTTGTTGATGACAAAAAAGTCAATTATGGAGGGCTCCATAATGAAAATCGATGAAATACATCCTTAATGAAAGTAAAAACCAATCGACATGACTAATAATGATATTCTTAAAAAATTACGTGTAGCCTTAAAATTAAGAGACGATGATATTGTAAAGATTTTGGCTCTGGTAGATTTTAGGATTTCTAAAAGCGAATTGGGTGCCTTTTTTAGGCGCGAAGACCACCCAAAATATATGGAGTGTGGTGACCAGATACTACGGAATTTTTTAAATGGATTGGTTATTCATATGCGAGGGCCTATGCCCAAAAAAGGAGAAAACAAAGCACAAAAAAAGAGCAACAATTGAATGTGTTGCTCTTTTTTTAATATTTAAATTGGAAATCTTAAGACAAAACTTCCTGAACTTTATCTGCCGCTTCTTGGAATTCAGTTGCGCTCAATACATCCAACCCAGAGTTATCAATTAACTCTTTAGCAACATCGGCATTGGTGCCTTGTAAACGCACAATAATTGGCACATTAATATTGCCCATATTCTTGTATGCATCGATAACACCTTGTGCTACTCTATCACAACGTACAATACCTCCAAATATATTAATCAAAATGGCTTTTACCGCAGGGTCTTTTAAGATGATTTTAAAAGCAGCTTCAACTCGTGCAGCATCGGCAGTACCACCAACATCTAAAAAGTTGGCCGGCTCACCTCCCGCTTGTTTAATTAAATCCATTGTTGCCATGGCCAAACCGGCTCCGTTAACCATACAACCTACGTTTCCATCAAGGTCTACATAGTTAAGTCCTTTTTCACCTGCCTCAACTTCAATGGCACTTTCTTCTCTAATATCTCTTAAATCTACATAATCTTTATGTCTAAAAAGAGCATTATCATCGATAGTCACCTTGGCATCAACAGCCATTATTTTATCATCACTGGTTTTTAAAACGGGATTGATTTCAAATAACGATGAATCAGATTTTACATAAGCCGTGTACAACGCAGTTACAAATTTTGTCATTTCCTTAAATGCCATACCAGACAAACCTAGATTAAAAGCAATACGTCTTGCTTGAAATGGCATGATTCCAACAGAAGGATCGATTTCTTCTGTAAAAATTAAATGTGGAGTTTCTTCGGCTACAGTTTCGATATCCATTCCTCCTTCAGTTGAATACATAATCATATTACGACCTGTACCTCTGTTAAGTAAAACAGACATGTAAAATTCGCTTGTTTCACTTTCACCTGGATAATACACATCTTCAGCAACCAAAACCTGATGTACACGCTTACCAGCAGCAGATGTTTGTGGCGTTACCAAATCCATTCCAATTATTTGTCCCGCTAGCTCTTCTACTTCTTTAAGGTTTTTGGCCAGTTTTACACCGCCCCCTTTACCACGTCCACCAGCGTGAACCTGTGCTTTTATTACATGCCAACTGGTGCCTGTTTCGCTAGTTAGTTGTTTTGCTGCAGCAACTGCCTCATTCGCATTTTGTGCCACAATACCACGTTGGATACGTACGCCAAAACTACTCAATATTTCTTTGCCTTGATATTCGTGTAAATTCATAATGTGCTTAATAAGTTTAAGATGCACAAATGTAAATAATAGCAATAACTTACCCTAATAATTAATTACGAAAACTTACAAAGATGCCAAAACAGCAAAACCTAATGTTAAATAATTAACATTTTGTTTAATATGTATAAATTTTTTGCTGATTTCTTTTTTATAAGGTTTAATGAAATATCTTTGGCGAAAATTTGAAATTATGACAGAAAATCAATTGCTGCAAATTGCACAAGAGTTTGGCAGCCCCGTTTATGTTTACGACGCCCATAAAATTGAAGCGCAATACAAAAGACTTACCGGTGCGTTTAAAAGCGTAAAGCACCTTAAGATCAACTATGCTGTTAAAGCACTGTCTAACATTTCAATTTTAAAACTTTTAAAGTCTTTAGGCTCTGGAATAGATACGGTTTCCATTCAAGAAGTAAAATTGGGCTTAGCTGCTGGGTTTAAGCCCGAGCAAATAATTTTTACTCCTAACGGTGTATCATTAAACGAAATTGAGGAAGCGGCCAAACTTGGGGTAAAAATAAATATAGACAACCTTTCTATTTTAGAACAGTTTGGCACGAAACATCCTAATATCCCAGTTTGCATACGTATAAACCCACATGTAATGGCCGGTGGAAATGCTAACATTTCGGTGGGGCATATCGATTCGAAATTCGGTATTTCCATTCACCAGATTCCACATATCCTTCGTATTGTTGAAAATACTAAAATGACTATTAACGGTATTCATATGCACACTGGAAGTGACATTTTAGATATTGAAGTGTTTTTATATGCTAGTGAAATTTTGTTTGAAACAGCGAAACAATTTAAAAATCTAGATTTTATTGATTTCGGTTCTGGGTTTAAAGTACCTTATAAAGCAGGCGATATTGAAACCAACATTGAAGAATTGGGCCAAAAACTTACTGAAAGATTCAACGAATTCTGTAAAAATTACGGCAAAGACTTAACCTTGGCTTTCGAGCCTGGGAAGTTTTTGGTAAGTGAATCTGGGTACTTTTTAACACAAGTAAACGCCGTTAAACAAACTACATCAACGGTGTTTGCCCAAGTTGATTCTGGCTTTAACCATCTTGTTCGCCCTATGTTTTACGGGTCGCACCATGACATTAGTAACATTTCAAACCCTAATGGCCGAGAGCGTTTTTATACCGTTGTGGGCTACATTTGCGAAACCGATACTTTTGGCAGCAACCGCCGTATTAAAGAAATTACAGAAGGCGATGTGCTTTGTTTTAAAAATGCCGGTGCATATTGTTTTTCTATGGCCAGCAACTATAACTCACGGTTTCGTCCAGCAGAGGTACTTTGGTATAACGACCAAGCGCACCTGATTAGAAAACGCGAAACATTTGACGATATAATAAAAAATCAGGTTGAAGTGGATTTTACTGAAACTGATAAGAAAAAAGCCGTTAAATAGTACGCTGTCTAGAAATTACATTTCTTAGTTATAAAAAAGTCCAACACAGGTTGGACTTTTTTATTTTATCCACATATCAAAAAAGACAAGTATTTAAACAAAAATTAAAACATAAAATACACTTGAAATATTTTGTTGATTTCCAATAAATTAACTAATATTACAACAGTCTCCCTAAATCTTATTTTTTTTCAAACCTTTTAATAAAAAATAAGAATTCTACATGCACATATCTTTCCATTCAAAATACACATAGATTAATTTTCCTGTTATCAATTAATTCCCTTTTAAACTAATTAATAGCATTTCGTTTAAAAACTAAAACCAACCTAAATGAACCAAAACGAGTTTAGAAACGAATTGGTTGAACTAAAGAAAAAAGTCTATTTATCTGAAAACGCCACATTACGTTATTTGGTTTTTTCTGCTTTATACATATCAGAAGGAATCCCTATTGGCATTACGTTCTTGGCTATTCCTGCATGGCTTGCCATGAACGATATAAATGCTGCAGTAATTGCCTCCTATGTTTCTATCATTACAATTCCATGGAGTTTTAAATTCTTTCTAGCCCCCATTATAGACCGCTATACAGCAATTGCTTATGGAAGAAAACGCCCTTGGATCATTATGGGGCAATTAGGTTTAATTTTTAGCTTTCTTGCCTTTGGTTTTGTTCAAGACCCGATAAATAATGTAAGCGGTTTAATGCTTTGCGGCTTTTTTATCAGTTTGTTTGGAGCTATTCAAGACATAGCTATAGATGGTATGGCCGTAGATATTATTCCGTTACACCAGCAAGCAAGAGCTAATGGTGTTATGTGGGGCTCTAGAATTCTAGGCCAATCCCTATCACTTCTTCTAGGGACAACCCTAATTAATATTGTTGGCTTTACTAACGCCATAACTTCTTTAGCTCTTGTAGTTGCACTGATTATTTTAGTTCCCATTTTTTTCAGGGAACATCGAGGAGAAAAACTAATGCCTTGGACAAATGGAAAGGCTTCAAAAACATCTCAAGATGCACAAATACACAATTGGAGTATACTCATTAAAAACCTATTAAAAGCTGTTGTTCTTCCCTCAAGTATTATTTTGTGTTTTGGAATGTTTATTACAGGCACCCTTTCTGGCCTAATAGAAGTATTTTCTCCAATTTTTACTGTTCAAGAACTCAATTGGACCAACACCGATTTTTCTAAAATATATTCTATAGCCTCTATTGTAGGAGGCTGCATAGGCATGGTTGCTGGCGGGTTCATTATCGACCTCATTGGCACAAAAAAGATGATACTAATACTATTAACCATTATAACCGCTCTTATTGTCTCATTAGGTCTAATTCCAAACAACTGGCATAACAATTCCATCATTTATGGCTTCATCATTCTTTACAATTTAGTGGTCACTCTACTTAACATTGCCATTTTAGCCACAGCTATGAAAATTTCGTGGCAAAAAATATCTGCTACCCAATTTACGCTTTACATGACATTAAATAACCTCGGAGTAGCCGCTGGCTCTTGGCTATTTGGTGAACTTCATAAAAATTTGACTTGGAGCCCTATAATATTTTGTATGGCAGCATTTCCTGTTTTAGCATTTTTTGTTTTCAAAACAATTAATATCAAGAAACACTTAATGAGGTTAGAACATTTAAAAGTTAACTAAATTAAAACCAAACATTATGAAAACATCAACAATTATTTTTGCTTTAACATTTGGACTGAGTATTCTGTCCTGCAACAACTCCAAAACTGAAAAAAACATTTCAATCTACACAAGCACTTGGGACCAAATTATTAATGAAGGTAATCTGGATTTGATAAACCATGAGAATTTCACGGAAGATATTACCCTGATTTCCTCCCCTGAAAACATTGTAGGTGTTGAAAACGTAAAAGCCTACTACCAAAACTTTATTACTGGATTTTCTGATATTGAATTCAGAACGGTTGATGCCTTTAGCCAAGGTGATAAAATAGTAAAGCATTGGAGTTTTAAAGGCAATAATACTGGTGAGTTTTTTGGAATGCCACCCACTGGAAAATCAGTAAACATTGATGGGGTAACCTTAGTGAAAATGCAAAATGGCAAAATAGCACAAGAGCATGATTTTATTGACAATATGGTCTTTATGCAACAATTAGGAATCGTATCAGCCTATGAAAACACTAGCATTGTAGACAATATGTACAAGGCCTTTGGTGAGGGTGATATACCAAAAGTACTTGCCAGCTTAGACGAAAATGTTGTGTGGAATGAAGCTGAAGGCAATGCTTATGCAGATGGCAACCCATACATTGGCCCTGATGCGATTGTAAATGGTGTTTTTGCTCGTCTAGGTAAAGACCATGAATATTTTAATTTGACCGACATCAACCTTCACAACATGAACAACAACCAAGTTTTGGCTACACTAAGGTATGATGCCAAACTAAAAACAACAGGAAAAACCTATAACGCACAGGCTGCCCATCTTTGGACACTTGACAATGGTAAAGTTGTCGCTTTTCAACAATATGTTGATACTAAAAAACTAAATGATGTCAGTAAAAAATAAGTTAAGTATTTTTTTTATATAATAAGAGGTTGTATATATACAACCTCTTTTGTTTGTATTTTCATTACAGGAAGTTTCCTTAGGTTTAAAAAAATTGTTTCTTTACTTTTAGGAATTACTATAAGCTCTTTTCTTTTATAAACAACGAATACATGCAACCAAAAAGCAGCCGTATAGAGTCTATTGATATTTTAAGAGGTGTCGTTATGGTGATTATGGCTTTAGACCATGTTCGTGATTATTTCTATTATGGTGCTTTTTTTAACAGCCCTACCAATTTAGAAACCACTACACCATTTTTGTTTTTCACGCGTTTTATAACACACTATTGTGCTCCAGTTTTTATCTTTTTAGCAGGAACATCGGCGTTTTTATATGGTCAAAAGAAAAGTAAACCCGAACTATTTAAGTTTCTGTCTACCAGAGGTATATGGCTTACCCTATTAGAAATAACGGTAAATAACCTTATTTGGAAATTCGATTTAACCTACAGCCGACTTATTCTTCAAGTTATTTGGGCCATTGGTTTGAGCATGGTTGCTTTGTCTTTTTTAATTTTTTTATCAAAAAAAGCCTTGTTGGCAATAGGAAGTATTATAGTTCTCTGTCATAATTTATTAGACGGTGTCATGATGAATGGTACAAGCTTCAAATCCATTGTTTGGTACATACTACACCAACCAAATTTTATTCCTTTAGAAAACGGTAACAATATTGGCGTGTTTTATCCCGTTCTGCCCTGGTTAGGCCTCATGGTTTTGGGTTATTGTTTAGGGACACTTTATACCAAAGATTTCAACATTAAAAGCAGAAAAAAATGGCTACTAATCCTGGGTATTGGCTCTGTAGCTCTTTTTTTTATTCTTCGAGGCATCAATGTTTATGGCGACATGATGCCATGGTCTGTTCAAGATACTACAGCCAAAACCATTATGTCGTTTTTTAAGGTTACCAAATATCCACCATCGTTAGCATATATGCTCATAACCATGGGGCCTGCCCTGTTGTTTCTATATGGTATCGAACATGTGAAAAATAAAATAACCGATTTCTTTTTGGTCTTCGGAAGAGTGCCCTTGTTTTATTATTTTCTACACGTTTTAGTCATTCATCTTCTTGCTATAGTTGGTATTTTAATTTTTGGAGGAAACTGGAAACATATGATTTTAACCAAAGAAGTATTTGATAATGCATTACTTATCAACTATGGTTATTCTCTCTTTTCTGTTTATATGGTTTGGATTTTTGTTATTGCCCTGCTCTATTTCCCCAGCAAAAAGTACATGCTTTATAAAGCCAACAATAAAAATAAATGGTGGTTAAGCTATTTATGATTTTAAACGTTCCCCAAAAGAAATTATATTAATCAACTCACTGCTTTACCATTTATAAAAACAGACTCAACCTGATTAGCGCCAAACGAATACGGCATAAATTGATATGAATTTATTGGTTTTGTAAGGATTAAATTGGCTTTTTTACCTTTGGTTATTGAACCGACTTCATGTTGCAATCCCATGGCATAGGCACCATTTATAGTAGCTGCATTTATCGCTTCTTCAGGCGTCAACTTCATATTAATGCAAGCTAAAGACACTACAAAATTCATATTACCCGAAGGTGCCGAACCAGGATTGTAATCGCTTGCCAAAGCTAGAGGCAAACCATTATCAATTATTTTCCGACCAGGCGTATAAGGAATACCCAAAAAGAACGAGCAGCCAGGCAAGGCTACGGGCATTGTTGTCGCTCCTTTTAAAGCCTCAATATCGTTAGGTTTTATTTCTTCCAAATGGTCCACTGATAATGCATTAAACTTAACACCAACCCGTACCCCTCCTATCGAGTTAAATTGATTAACATGAATTTTTGGTTGTAAACCATAAGTTTTTCCTGCGTTAAGAATACGCTCTGTATCTTCAACAGAAAAATATCCCGCTTCACAAAACACATCTATATAATCGGCCAATTGGGCTTCTGTTACCAACGGAATCATTTCATCTATAATTAGATTCAAATAGCCTTCTTTATTATTTTTATATTCCGAAGGAACCGCATGCGCTCCTAAAAATGTAGCCTTTATTGGCAAATCGTAATGTGCCTTTAGACGTTTAATGACACTGAGCATTTTCAATTCAGATTCGACCGTTAAACCATAACCCGATTTAATTTCGATGGCACCCGTGCCCATGGCTATAACCTCTTCCAATCGTTTTTTTGACTGTTTGTATAGATTGTCTTCTGAAGTGTTTTGAAGCGTTTTTGCTGAATTTAAAATCCCACCACCTTTATCTGCGATTTCTTGATACGACAAGCCTTTTATTTTATCGACAAACTCGCTTTCCCTATTTCCAGCATATACCAAGTGTGTATGCGAATCGCACCAAGTGGGCAAAACCATTTTTCCTTTAGCATCAATAACCTTTTCGACTTGAATTTCAGAACAGTTTTCCATGTTGCCAAAATCAGAAATCAAACCGTCTTCAATCAAAAGAAATGCATTTTTAATGGTGGGCAAATTAGCCATGGCCTTATCAGAAACAAAATCGACAGGTGTTTCCCGAACTTGCAATAGTTCTTTTATGTTTTTAAATAGTGTTCGCATTAAAATAGGTTTTCCAAGCATTCGTTTTTAACTAAATTAGGCAAGGTTACTTTTAAATTAGGTGTTCGTTGCATTTCACGTTTAATGGCAAATAATGCCTCGTCGTTTCTTGCCCAACTCCTACGAGCAATACCATTATTGACATCGAAAAACAACATGCTTTTCAACCGTTCTTCAGCTTCTTTTGTACCATCGAGTAGCATACCAAATCCGCCATTAATGACCTCCCCCCAGCCAACACCGCCACCATTATGGATAGAGACCCAAGTAGCCCCACGAAAACTATCGCCAATCACATTTTGCATCGCCATATCAGCAGTAAACTTACTGCCGTCGAAAATATTGGAGGTTTCCCGGTACGGTGAATCGGTACCGCTAACATCGTGGTGGTCGCGCCCTAAAACAACAGGTCCGATAACACCTCTGCCCACTGCATCATTAAAAGCTTGGGCTATTTTAGTGCGCCCTTCAGCATCTGCATATAAAATACGGGCTTGCGAACCAACCACCAAATTATTGGACTTTGCATTTTTTATCCAAGTAATGTTATCTTGCATTTGCAACTGTATTTCTTCAGGAGCCGTTTGCATAATATTCTGCAAAACTTCAGCTGCCATGGCATCAGTAGCTTCCAAATCTTCAGGTTTTCCTGAAGTGCACACCCATCGGAATGGTCCAAAACCATAATCAAAACACATGGGACCCAAAATATCCTGAACATACGAAGGATATTTAAAATCGATACTGTTTGCCGCCATAACATCAGCTCCTGCTCTCGACGCCTCTAACAAAAAGGCATTACCATAATCGAAAAAATAAGTGCCGCGTTTGGCGTGTTTGTTTATGGCTGCTGCATGACGGCACAACGATTCTTGAACCTTTTCTTTAAATCTTTCTGGTGCTTCCCTAATCATTCGGTTTGCATCTTCATACGGCACCCCTTCAGGATAATAACCACCAGTCCATGGAATATGCAACGAAGTCTGGTCTGAACCTACATCGATAAAAATGTTTTCATCATAAAAACGTTCCCAAACATCAACCACATTGCCGATATAAGCCATAGAAACGATTTCTTTTTCTGTTTGAGCCTTTTTCACCCTAGCAACTAAATCTTTAAGGTTATCGACCAAAACATCTACCCAACCTTGTTCGTAGCGTTTAGTGGCTGCTTTGGGATTTACCTCGGCGCACACCGTAATACAACCTACAATGTTTCCTGCTTTAGGCTGTGCTCCGCTCATTCCACCCAGTCCGGCGGTTAAAAATATTTTCCCAGCTGGGGAACCGTTTTTTGACAACTTTTTTCTAAACGCATTCATAACCGTAATGGTAGTACCATGGACTATACCTTGAGGGCCAATATACATAAACGAACCCGCCGTCATTTGCCCGTATTGGGTAACCCCTAGGGCATTGAATTTTTCCCAATCGTCTGGTTTTGAATAATTGGGAACCATCATGCCATTAGTTACCACTACCCGAGGCGCCTGTATTGGCGAAGGAAACAGCCCCATAGGATGACCTGAATATAAATGCAAGGTATGCTCGTCGGTCATATTAGCTAAATATTGCATCGTTAACAAATATTGCGCCCAATTTTGAAAAACCGCACCATTCCCGCCATAGGTAATCAGCTCTTCGGGGTGCTGTGCCACCTCCGGGTTTAAGTTATTTTGAATCATGAGCATGACGGAAGCCGCTTGCAACGATTTTGCAGGATATTTAGTAATATCTCTAGCATACATTTTATATGTTGGTTTAAAACGGTACATATAAATCCTACCAAAATCCATTAACTCCTGGGCGAATTCCGAAGCCAAAACCTCGTGCCACTTTTTGGGAAAATAACGCAGTGCATTTTTAACAGCTAATTGTTTTTCAGCTTTGCTTAAAATATCCTTTCGCTTTGGTGCACGATTGGCATCTTTGGGATACTTATACGATGGTGGCAATTCCAATGGAATACCTTGTAATATCTGCTCTTTAAATGTCATTTTTTATGTTATTTAATTACAATCGAACGGTTTTCTACCAAAGTTACGAGTGCATTTATATCTTCTTTTAAAACTCTATCGTCTTCCAGTTTTGGAACAACGTTTCTAATAATTTTAAAGTTGCTTTCAAGAATCAATGAAAATGTATTTGGACGCCTAAATTCCATAGCTTGTACGGCATACATCAATTCTATTGCTAGTATTTTTTCAAGATTTTGAAGAATTTGATTGAATTTTCTACCTGATATACTACCCATTGACACGTGGTCTTCCTGGCCCAATGAAGTGGGGATACTATCTGCTGAAGGAGGAAAACACAATGATTTATTTTCTGAAACCAACGCGGCTGTGGTATATTGCGGAATCATAAACCCGGAATTTAAACCGCCACTTGCCGTAAGCAATCTTGGCAATCCGTATTTACCTTCAATGAGGAGGTAACATCGTCTATCTGAGATATTGCCCAATTCTGAAGCCGCCAAAGATGCATAGTCCAAAGCCATTGCTAAAGGTTGCCCATGAAAGTTTCCGCCCGAAATGGCTTCAGTTTCATTCAATACGATAGGATTATCGGTAACAGAGTTCATTTCTATCTCGGCCAGTTCATTTAAATGATAATAAGCATTTCTGGAAGCCCCATGCACCTGTGGAATACATCGCATGGAATATGGGTCTTGCACACGCTCGCAATTTTCATGCGATTTTATATTATTTGAGTCTTTAAACAACATACGCATACGCTCGGCCACTACGGTATTCCCTTTAAACGGTCTCAGGCTATGCAGTAGTTCTTTGAAAGGTGATTCACTGCCTTGATAACCTTCTAAACTCATGGCTCCAGCCACATCGGCCAAATCGAGTAAATATCCCATTTTGTGAAGGCCTACAATAGCATGTGCCAAAACAAACTGTGTTCCATTAATGAGTGCCAAGCCTTCTTTTGCTGCTAATTCTATGGGCGCTAAGTCAAAACTTTTTAAAACCTTTTTTGCTGGGACTATGTCTTCGCCCATCCAAAATTCACCCTCTCCAATCAATGGCAAAAACAAATGGGCCAGAGGAGCTAAATCGCCCGAGGCACCAACCGATCCTTGCTCGGGCACAACAGGCAACAAATCGTTTTCAATAAAAAACAGAATACGCTCAATGACATTTAATCGAATACCCGAAAATCCCTTACTTAGGGCATGTACCTTACAAATCATCATCATTTTGGAAAGCACTTTCGAAATTGGCTTACCAACACCCACAGCGTGTGTTATTAGTAAGTTCTTTTGAAGCCGCCCCGTTTCTTCAGGAGAAATTTTAACATCACATAAGGGGCCAAACCCCGTATTAATTCCGTAAATGGGTTTGCGTGAATTGGCCATATTTTCAACCTTCTCACGGCAATCGTTAATTTTAGAAATAGCATAGTCGGTCAACATGGCCCGCATGCTACCTTTTAAGATGGCCATAACCTTATTGACTGTTAAACGGTCAACACCATACATAAAAACCTGATTTTCAAAAACCTTGTCCATTATTACAAAATTATCGATAAATTTGATAACTATTAATACCATTTAATTCACTTATTAATAGTTATGAATTATCAATTAGAATTAAGACATATTAAATATTTTTTGGCTGTAGCCGACGAATTACACTTTAGAAAAGCTGCCGAAAAGCTGTTTATCTCGCAACCAGGACTTAGCCGGCAAATAAAAGATATGGAAAATTTTTTAGGCATAACACTTTTTAACCGGCACAATCGCCAAGTACTTTTAACACCAGCCGGAGAATACCTAAAAACTGAGTTAACAAAAAACCTAAACAGCCTTAACACCATTTTAAACCACGCCAAACTATTGGAAGACGGCAAAGATGGAAAACTCAACTTCGGCTATGTGGGCTCTGCCATGCAACACATTATACCCTATTTACTTTTAAAGTTTACGCAAAACCACCCAAATATTATGTTCAGTTTAAAGGAAATGGACAACAACCGTCAAATTGAAAGTTTATTAAATCAAAATATCGATATTGGATTTATTCGTTTGGAACGCGTTCCCAGAGGGTTGGACATCAAACCCGTTTTAAAAGAACCTTTTTGCTTAGTGCTACCTAAAAACCATCCTATAGACGCTTCGAACTTTAAAAGCATGATTCAGCTCAAAAACGAACATTTTATCCTGTTCGATTCGGAATATAGCGCTTCTTACTACGACAAGGTTATGGAAATTTTTGATGATAGTGGATTTAGCCCCTTAATATACCACAACACTATCCACGCTGGTTCCATTTACAAATTAGTTGAGAACAATTTTGGTACTTCCATCGTTCCAAAATCATTAATAGACGAAAACAATCCTAAAATTAAATTTATAGAACTCAACAGAATTCGCCAGCGCACAGTACTTTCCGTAGTTTGGAACACCAATAACCGAAACCCTATTTTGAACCAAGCACTTCGCTTAATTCACAACAAAATCATAAAATAGCTTAATTGACAAATAAAAGACTATCTTTGCCGACTGAAACTCAAAAGAGTTGAGTTAAATTCCTCAGGGTGAGGATGTGTTACTGGAAGTTTAGGTTTAAGTATGTCGATTCTCTTCTTATGTAACACTGCATAACATAATCGAATACTTATATTAAAATGAGCACATTCCAAGATTTAGGTCTTAATGACAATCTATTGCAAGCCATCAACGATTTAGGCTTTGAAACCCCCAGCGAAGTACAACAAAAAGCTATTCCGGTATTATTAAATTCTGAAGACGATTTGGTAGCCTTGGCACAAACCGGAACCGGTAAAACTGCTGCTTTTGGTTTCCCTATGCTTCAAAAAATAGATATCAACAGTCGAACCACGCAAGGTTTAATTTTATCACCAACGCGCGAGCTTTGTTTACAAATAGCCAACGAAATGAAACTTTACGGTAAGTACTGCAGAGGTTTAAACGTTGTTGCTGTTTATGGTGGTTCAAGCATTACGGAACAGGCCCGCGAAATAAAACGCGGTGCACAGATTATTGTGGCTACCCCTGGAAGAATGAAGGATATGATTAGCCGCCGTTTGGTTGACATCACAAAAATTGAATATTCTGTTTTAGATGAAGCCGACGAAATGCTGAACATGGGCTTTAAAGAAGATATCACTGATATTTTATCGTATACTCCCGAAGATAAAAGCACATGGTTATTTTCGGCCACTATGCCTAAAGAAGTGGCGGCGATTGCCAAAAATTTTATGCATAAACCCAACGAAATAACCGTTGGAAACAAAAATGAAAGTACCACAAATGTTTCGCACGAATACTATTTGGTAAATGCCAGAGACCGTTACCAAGCCTTAAAACGATTGGCCGATGCCAATCCCGATATTTTTTCGGTTGTATTTTGTAGAACCAAACGCGACACCCAAAAAGTAGCCGAAAAACTCATTGAAGATGGTTACAACGCAGGTGCATTACACGGCGACCTTAGTCAAAACCAACGTGATTTGGTGATGAACGCCTTCCGTAAAAAACAAATACAAATGTTGGTGGCTACCGATGTAGCTGCCCGCGGTATTGATGTTGATGATGTAACCCACGTAATAAACTATCAATTGCCAGACGAGATTGAAACCTATACCCACCGTTCTGGTCGTACGGGCCGTGCAGGAAAAACAGGCGTTTCTATGGTTATTGTTTCAAAAAGTGAGGTTCGAAAAATAAAAAGTATAGAGCGCATTATTAAACGTCAGTTTGAGAAAAAAGACATCCCCAACGGCATGGAAATTTGTGAAGTACAACTCATGTCGCTCGCTAACAAAATCCACAATACTGAAATAAACCACGAAATAGACAAATATTTGTCCAGTATCAACGAATTGTTTGAAGACACGTCTAAAGATGAATTAATCAAAAAGCTATTCTCGGTAGAGTTTACGCGATTCTTCAACTATTACAATAAGGCCAAGGATTTAAATATTTCGGCAAGCACCAGCGATAGCGAACGCCAAGATGCTAAAAATGATTCAACTCGATATTTTATTAATGTTGGCGGAAAAGACGGTTTCGATTGGATGTCGCTAAAAGACTTTTTAAAAGAGCAACTTGATTTAGGACGCGACGATGTTTTTAAAGTAGAAACTAAAGATAGTTTTTCGTTTTTCAACACCGAAAACGAACTGAAAGATAAAGTTTTGGCCCACTTTACAGACTTTAAGCACGACGGTCGTTTTGTAAACGTTGAAGTTTCTGAAAACCGAGGCGGCGGTGGCGGAAAACGACGCAATGGAAAAAAAGGAGGAAAACGACGCGGTGGTGAAAAATCGTTTGGAAATAAAAACGGAAAGCGACGCTCTGAAGGCAAATCAAAATCAAGACGCTCAGGCGGCAATGATTTTGCAGTTTCAAGACCACGACGCTCGAGAAGATGAATTAAACCTATTTGTTAATCTTAAGTCAAAAAACAGATAGAAAAGCACTGCAAATATTTTCTTTAGTACTTTTATGCTTAAATTAGCGTTTTACCACATCATGAAGCACTACTTTATACTTTTTGTAATGTTATTGGTTACTACTATAGGTTTGGCTCAGGAGACCGATAAAGTATTGGGTATTGTTATTAATGCTTCCGATGATAAACCATTGGAAAATGTAAATATTGTTAACCTAAACCAAGTTATTGGAACAACTACCAACAGCAAAGGTGAGTTTAAAATTTCTGCAAAAGCCAACGATACACTCCACTTTTCATATTTAGGGTTTAAATCTATAAAAGTGCGCGTAACCAATGATTGGTTAAAGTTTGGGAGCTCTAAAATTGAGTTAACCGAGTTAGCTTTGGCGTTAGAAGAGGTTGTTGTAAACCAATTAAGGTTAACCGGATATTTGGAAGTTGATATTGAGCAAGTGCCGGAACCTAACAAAAATTACAGATATAGCATTTCTGGTTTGGAAGGCACCGGTTATGAAGCCAGCAAAAAATCTGGTTTGACCAAAGTTATTGGTTCTCTTTTCAATCCGGCCGATTTCCTGCACCGTATGTTTGGCAAAAAGCCTAATGAGCTTCGTAAGCTTAAAAAGATGAAAGAGGATGATGAAATCAGGAATTTATTAGCTTCACGTTTTGACCGGGAAATGCTTATGGTGTTGTTAAACGTAAACCGTGTGGATTTAGATGAAATTGTAAGCCAGTGTAATTACTCTGAAGGCTTTATAAAAACGGCCAACGACCTGCAAATACTCGACGCCATTAGTGGATGCTATGAAGAATACAAACTGTTGAGTCGAAACCGAAGCAAAAGGCTTTAAGAATCAAAAATTATATTTATAAGGAATCCTAAACGGGTTCCTTTTTTATTTATTGGAATGTAATGCTACTCTATTACCTTCGGTATCTATAAAAGCTGCCATAAAACCATGTTCAGGAGAAATTTGTGTTTTAGGTTGGTAAATTTTTCCACCAGCGGCTACAATGCGGTCCAACTCAATCTGCACATCGTCACTCATAAAATAAACCAAAGTGCCTTCTTGGCTAGGAATGTAGCTTTCTTGTTTTATCAGTGTTCCGGCAGCACCTTCCTTACCCTCACTAAACGGGAACCACCCCATAAGCATCCCACCAAAATCGTGTATATCGATTTTAACCTTAAAAACGGTTTCGTAAAATGCTTTGGCCCGATCCATGTCGCTCACTGGAATCTCGAACCAACCTACCATATTGTGTTTCATTTTGAATGTTTTTTAGTTGAAGAATAAAATACGAATTATTGTTGGCTTTTATACCTTTCTACAATCTCTTCATAACTCTTAATTGTCTTTTTGCACCAATCCAAACGTTTTTCAAGTAGTTCACTTTCGGTTAATTGCCATTTAATATTGGTCTGTTTTAGTTTTGTGGTAACATGCTGTAAAATAATAGCTGCCGAAACCGAAATGTTCAAACTTTCAGTAAATCCAACCATAGGTATTTTTAGAAAGCAGTCAGCTTCATCCAAAACGTCCTGCGATAAGCCTTCAGTTTCACGTCCAAAGAAAAAGCAGGACTTTTTGGTCACGTCAAATTCGTGCAACACACAATCGTTGGTGTGCGGCGTAGTAGCGACTATTTGATAGCCTTTTTTCTTTAAATCGGTCATACAACTTTTTACGGAATGGTACCGATTTAAATCCACCCATTTTTGCGCGCCCATGGCTATTTCTCTATCTATACGTTTCGTATTTTGTTCTTCTATAATATTGACTTCCTGAATGCCAAACACATCACAACTTCGAATAACAGCACTAGTATTGTGC
The DNA here is from genome assembly GCA_022749295.1 of Flavobacteriaceae bacterium GSB9. Classification (NCBI taxonomy): domain Bacteria; kingdom Pseudomonadati; phylum Bacteroidota; class Flavobacteriia; order Flavobacteriales; family Flavobacteriaceae; species Flavobacteriaceae bacterium GSB9. The sequence goes on along the minus strand of CP062007.1, from coordinate 3,262,420 downwards.
AGTTGGTAAACATCTTCGGTAGCCACTGTAAAATGCTTGGTGCGCTGCGATAAAACTTGTCTAAAGCGTTCGCGCCTGCTATCTGTTAAATAGCCTTCAAGGTAATCGATGAGTTTTATATCTGTCATATTTTGGTTAAATTTCCAATTTAATAAAAAAGTGTGGATTCCTGCCTTCGCAGGAATGACAAATAAAACATCTACGTTTATGAAACACCTCGTTGTACTTACAGGCGCAGGTATGAGTGCCGAAAGCGGCATTAAAACCTTTAGGGATGCTGATGGCTTATGGGAAGGCCACGATGTTATGGAAGTTGCTACCCCACAGGGATTTGCTGCTAATCCTGAATTGGTTTTAGACTTTTACAACCAACGCCGAAGGCAACTTTTTGAAGTTGAACCCAACCAAGCACATGTCGATTTAGCTTCGCTTGAAAAGCAATACAAGGTTAGTATTATTACCCAAAACGTAGACGATTTGCACGAACGTGCCGGAAGTAGTGCGGTAACCCACTTACATGGCGAGCTTTTAAAAGTACGCAGCACGTTTGATGACACCGATATACAAGAATGGAAAACCGATTTACTATTGGGCGATTTCTGTAAAAAGGGCTACCAATTGCGACCGCATATTGTATGGTTTGGAGAAGACGTCCCCATGATTGAAACAGCGGTTGATATTTGCGAAACTGCAGATATATTGGCAATTATCGGCACCTCAATGCAAGTTTACCCTGCAGCAGGATTGATGCACTACGTGCCACAGAATACACCCACCTATTTTATAGACCCTAAACCTAATATTAATAGCCATAAAAACTTAACTGTTATTGCTGAGAGTGCTACTGTTGGGGTTAGACAGATGATGGGTTTGATTTGATAGATGGTTTTTGAAAGATTCGCTTAACGGTGTGTATAAGGTTTGTTACGTGAAAATCCGAAGCAATAAATTTTATACGATGTTATGCTACGTTATTTTTCTCTATTTACTAGTGATTCAATTACTAATTCAATTAGTAGGTTCCTTTGTTTATTTAAGGTAGACCATTGTTCTTTACTCCAAGATTCCTCATGTTGCTTATATATTCCGTGGGCTAGTATGTGTCTCATGTCATTTAATTTAGAGTTTCTAAACTTGCCATTTAGATTCTTAATTGTGGTCTTTATTTTTTCTCTAACTTTTTTGTTATCATTTCCAGGCGCATAATCTTGTTTAAGCATTGAATCTAAACTTTTAATTATATCAGAGTTTCCTTTTTGATTGTGCCAAAAACCTTCAATAAAAGAGTAAAGGCATAGCAATTCAAGTAAGACATCATCTATTTCAGTTATCTTGTAAATTTCGTTCAAAGCTGAAAACTTTTTGTTTGAATTGCTTAATATTTTGAAGTACTCTATGACCTTGTTAAATGTCTCCGAGTTTATTTCGTTTTTAGAAACTGTTCTTACATTTTTAAAACTATTCCAAGTAGGCTTTGTTGTTATTAAATTAGGGATAAGTTCAGCGGTATTAGAAATTAAAGTTGGTTGATAATATACAAGTTTTAGGCACAATCTGAACAAATAGTTAAAATCGTTTGCTTCTTCATTGTTATACCCGTTTAATGTTATCACATATATTGAGTTCGTTGGAAGAGGATTATTGCTTAAATAAAGCATGCCATCTTTAATTATTTTATTATGAATCCAATCATGAAATGGCTCAGCTATTTTCTTTGAGTTAGGATAATTTGTCACCAGTAACTCAATTTTTTTTCCACTGAATTCAATAGTTTTTTTAAAGTCTACACCAGAAAACTTAATGTTATCAATTAACCAGCATCCATATCAAATAATATCATTTTTCATAATGGAGCTTAACTTTAAGGATATACGTCTGTTTTAATAACTTATTTCCGGCGTTAAGCGAAGGTAGCTGAAATTTTTTACAAAATCAAGGTTTATTCTTTTCTTCAATCCACTTACTCATGTACTTAGTGCTTTGCAAGGTATGGTGCTGTAGCATTTGTCCTGTAAAGTTGTGGAGTCGTTTATCGTGGAGTTGTTTAGCTGTGTCAAAAATAGCGCTTAAAAGCTTTTTTTGATGTTCGTTTTTATCAAATCGGGCATTTATAATCTTAAAGCCATTTTCCTGTATATTAACCCAAAGTGCTTCGTTTTGATGTAATTCAACGGCTTTTTGTGCAAATTCTTCTGGAATATCTTCAATAAACCCATTGGGAGCTAGATCGCCAAACATGCCTTCTGCTCCAATACTTGTCGTAACAATTGGCGTGCCGTTTAGCATAGCTTCAACCAGCTTGCCTTTTAATCCGGCACCAAAACGTATTGGAGCCAAACAAGCTCTTGCCATTTTCATAACCTCGTTTACATCTTCAACAAAACCCTTTATTAAAAAACCTTCTTTTTCGTTATGCAGCTGGTTCACTTTTTGTGAGGCATAAGCTCCATAAACATGCATTTCGGCTTTAGGAAGTTGGTTTTTTATCAATGGCCAAATGGTTTGCTTCAAATACAGAACGGCATTATAGTTCGGTTCATGCAGAAAATTCCCAATAGTCACAAAGTGATTTCTTTGGTTGAATTTTGGAAGATTTTTAATTTGCTCTTCAGAAACGCTTTCCAACATAAAAGGCAAGTACAACAATAAATCGGCATCGATTTTAAAATCGGTTTTAAGCAGTTCCATTTCAGCTTCCGAAATAATCAAACTCAAATCGCAACGGTAAATACTAGCTATTTCGCGCTTTGCAGTATCGTTGTACAAATAAGTTTTATCGAAAGCCCTTCCTCCTTTAAAAGCCTGTTGGCGACCTTTTCGCAAACTATGCAAATCTTCGGTGTCTAAAATCTTAAGAGCATTGGGGCATTGCTCGGTAACGCGCCACCCAAATTGCTCTTCAACCATAAACCTATCAAAAAGGACGACATCAGGATTCAATTCCTTTATAAAAACATCAAAAGTTGAAGCATTTAAATCAATTGAAGTCTGATGCACACCAATGGTCTTTAAATCAAAAGCATTATCACTTTTTGCACAGGCACTGGCAAAGGTTATTTGATAGTTTAGCCCTCTAAAAAAGTGTATAAGCTGCATCATTCGGCTTCCGGCAGCCGAACTTTTAGGCTCGGGCCAAACAAAGCCAATGATTAACAGTGTTTTATTATTAATTTTTGTCAAGTTTAAATTCAAAAAAAATCCAAATTACATAGCATAACCACTAAAGGAATTTGGAAAATAAATGACTGTATTAGATCTTATTGTGGCTCAGAAGCTATGCTATACTTTAATCTAACCAATTTAGCCCAATTTATCACCGATTCTATTTGGGCATCTGTTAAATTAGCTTCACTATGCGTCCAAGTGTATGAAGGCAGTGGCATTTCTTTTTCTTCAACCATTTCAATGAGCTCCTCAAATTTATGGTCTTTTCTTTTAATGGAGTTATCAACCCAATTCGACACATTAAAATGTTTTTTACCATCTTTAACATGCGCAGCCAACCAATAGTTTACTGGCGTTATATTGTTATACCAAGGGTAATGTGTAACATCGCTGTGGCAGTCGTAACAGGTTTCTTTCAAGATTTGTTTGACGTCTTCTGGCGGATTGGTTTCAGTCAAAAACGGCTCAACTGAACTTAAATCTCCCTGATTTTTTTCAGGACCAAAAAATTGAGCGACCACCAATAGCACCAACAAGGCTAATAGTATTTTCTTTATTATCTTCATTTATAATAATTTTAATTTTCTATAAAAATAACAAAATCGTTTTGACTACAGCCCAACTTTACGAGGAATTAAACTATGTAGACCATTCGCGCGAAAAGCGTTTGTTTTATGCCAATTTGATTCTTGCAAACCCAACGTTAATACCAAAACTTTTGGAGGTACTTTTTATGGTTGACGACAAAACATCTGCCCGTGCCGCCTGGGTTTTGGAGTTTTTATGCAATGAAAACATTGAAATTATAATTCCGTATTTAGACACCTTTACTGCAAACATAGGCAAGGTTCATATCGATTCTGCCGTGCGCCCAGTGGCTAAAATATGTGAACTTCTGGCCAAAGCTTATACCTCAAAATCAGAAAACAACATCAAGAAAAAGATAACATCAGCCCACAAAGAGCGTATTATTGAAACCTGTTTCGATTATATGATAAACGACCAAAAAATAGCACCCAAAGCCTACTCTATGAACACTTTATTTCTGTTGGGCAAAGCATACGATTGGGTACACCCAGAATTAGCTCTTATATTAGAACGCGATTTCCAGATGCAAAGTTCAGGGTTTAAAGCCAGAGCAAGGCATATTTTAAAAAATCTAAAGAAAAACAAATAGCAAAAACTTCAAGTTAGGTACTTCCTGCTTCCGTCTAAAAAAACTATCTTTGCAGTCTTAAAATTCAAACCAAATATGTCATTATCACCACTCAACGCTATCTCACCTATTGATGGGAGATATAGAAGTAAAGTTAGCGAACTAGCACCGTATTTTTCTGAAGCAGCCTTAATTAAATACCGTGTTTTAGTTGAAATAGAATATTTTATCGCTTTATGTGAAATTCCGCTGCCACAACTTGAGTCGGTTGACCATTCAATCTTTGATAGCTTAAGGGACATCTACAAAAACTTCACTGAAGATGATGCACAAGCCATTAAAAAAATTGAAAGTGTAACCAACCACGACGTTAAGGCCGTTGAGTACTTTATAAAAGAAAAGTTTGATGCCTTAAACCTATCAAAGTTCAAGGAGTTTATCCATTTTGGATTGACTTCTCAAGACATTAACAATACCGCTATTCCTTTAAGTATTAAGGAAGCGATGAACGACGTTTATGTACCGGAATACTTATTGGTTTTAAACCGATTAAAGGAACTTTCAAAGGAATGGGCTTCGGTATCAATGTTGGCCAGAACCCATGGTCAACCTGCTTCTCCAACCCGCTTGGGGAAAGAAATTGAAGTTTTTGTAGCGCGTCTTAACGAGCAATTTAACTTATTGAACGACATCCCAAGTGCTGCAAAATTTGGTGGGGCTACCGGTAATTTTAATGCACACAACGTAGCATACCCAAATATTAATTGGAAAGCCTTCGGAACTAAATTTGTACAGGAAAAATTGGGCTTGCAACATTCCTTTCCAACTACACAAATTGAGCATTATGACCACATGGCTGCTTTGTACGACACGTTAAAACGAATCAACACCATTATTATTGATTTAGACAGAGATATATGGACTTATGTATCGATGGATTACTTTAAACAAAAAATCAAGAAAGGTGAAGTAGGAAGTTCGGCTATGCCCCATAAAGTAAACCCTATTGATTTTGAAAACTCCGAAGGAAATTTAGGCATTGCGAACGCTGTTTTTGAACACCTTTCTGCTAAATTGCCTATCTCAAGATTACAACGTGACTTAACAGACAGTACTGTTTTAAGAAATGTAGGCGTTCCTTTTGGCCATACCATTATAGGGTTTAAATCTACTTTAAAAGGTTTAAATAAATTATTATTGAACGAGAGCAAGTTTGCTGAAGATTTAGAAAATAATTGGGCCGTTGTTGCCGAAGCCATCCAAACCATTTTACGAAGAGAAGGTTACCATAACCCTTACGAGGCTTTAAAAGGTTTAACACGAACCAATTCTAAAATAAACCAAGAGTCTATTTCAAATTTTATTGATACCTTAGAGGTGTCAAGCACAATAAAAGACGAATTAAAACGTATTACACCTAGTAATTACACTGGAATTTAATCTATGTTAAGCGACAAACAATCTTTAATTTTAACAGGACTTATGGCCGCAGGTATTTTTGTTTTCGGCATATTAAACCTACTGGATAATTTTGTCGTTTTAACACTGATGACCATTTCTTTTTTTGCGATTATTTTAAATCTACTATATTCAAATTTTAAATCAGAACGAGATACTCAAAATCAAAAAGACAACGTTTCAAAATAAGCAGCCAATAAAATAGTTTCCTGTAATTAAGATAGATTTTTTAAAAATACATAATAAAAAAATCCAGCTCTGTCGGCTGGATTTTTCATTGTTAGTATTCTGTATAACTCCTAAGCATTCTGCTTCTTTATTAAGTTAAGCGCAGAGCCCTCTTTGTACCAAGCAATTTGAGCATTGTTATAAGTATGGTTCAGTTTAATTGTGTCTTTCGAACCATCATCATGAACAACTTCTAAGGTTAATTGCTTGTCTGGAGCAAATTGATCTAAATCAAGAAAATTGAACGTATCGTTTTCTTGAATTAAATCGTAATCGTTTTCATTATCGAAAGTCAAACCTAACATTCCTTGTTTTTTAAGGTTGGTTTCATGTATTCTTGCAAACGATTTTACAATTACAGCAGCAACACCTAAATGCCTTGGCTGCATGGCGGCATGCTCACGCGAAGATCCCTCTCCGTAGTTATGGTCGCCAACCACGACAGACTTAATTCCAGCTCTTTTGTACTCACGCTGCACATCTGGCACTCCGCCGTACTCTCCTGTTAATTGGTTTTTTACAAAGTTAGTTTTTTGGTTGAAGGCATTAACAGCACCAATTAATGTATTGTTGGCTATATTATCCAAATGCCCTCTATAACGTAACCACGGACCTGCCATAGAGATATGGTCGGTAGTACATTTACCAAAGGCTTTAATTAATAATTTGGCACCTGTAATAGAATCTCCTAGCGGTTCAAATGGCGTTAACAGCTGCAAACGTTCTGAGTCTTCTTTAACTACCACTTGAACATGGCTTCCGTCTTTTTCTGGTGCTAAATAACCATTATCTTTTACCTCAAAACCTTTTGGAGGCAATTCCCATCCTGTTGGCTCATCCAACATAACTTCCTCTCCATCTTCATTGATTAATTTATCTTTAAGTGGATTGAAATCCAATCGGCCAGCAATAGCAATAGCTGCTGTTAATTCTGGCGATGCCACAAAAGCATGGGTATTGGGGTTACCATCGGCACGTTTAGCAAAGTTTCTATTAAACGAATGTACTATACTGTTTTTTGGAGCATTTTTAGGGTCTTTATATCTAGCCCATTGCCCAATGCATGGTCCGCAGGCATTGGTAAAAATTTTGGCATCCAGTTTTTCGAAAACTTGCAAAATACCATCACGCTCAGCAGTATAACGTACTTGTTCTGAACCTGGATTAATTCCAAATTCTGCTTTGGTTTTCAGTTTTTTATCTAGGGCTTGTTGTGCAATGGATGATGCTCTCGATAAATCTTCGTACGATGAGTTTGTACATGATCCTATCAAGCCCCACTCTACTTTTATTGGCCAATCGTTTTCTTTTGCTTTTTCAGACATGGCCGAACCGACTTCAGTTGATAAATCTGGCGTAAATGGCCCATTTAATAGTGGTCCCAATTCCGAAAGGTTAATTTCAATAACTTGATCAAAATATTGTTCTGGATTAGCGTAAACCTCGGGGTCTGCAGTTAAGTGCTCTTTAACAGTGTTTGCTGCATCAGCAACATCTTCTCTATCTGTTGAACGCAAGTAGCGCTCCATAGATTCATCATAACCAAAAGTTGAAGTAGTAGCACCGATTTCGGCTCCCATATTACAAATGGTTCCCTTCCCTGTACAAGACATTGAGGTTGCCCCTGGGCCAAAATATTCAACAATGGCTCCTGTTCCTCCTTTTACCGTAAGTATTTCGGCTACTTTTAAAATCACATCTTTTGGAGCTGTCCAACCCGAAAGTTTTCCAGTTAATTTCACCCCAATCAATTTTGGGAATTTAAGCTCCCAAGCCATTCCGGCCATCACATCAACAGCATCAGCTCCTCCAACACCAATAGCTACCATTCCTAACCCTCCAGCATTAACGGTATGCGAATCGGTACCAATCATCATGCCTCCGGGGAATGCATAGTTTTCCAAAACCACTTGATGTATAATACCTGCTCCTGGTTTCCAGAAACCAATACCGTATTTGTTAGAAACCGATTCCAAGAATTTAAAAACTTCGCTACTTACATCATTAGCGTGCCTTAAATCGGTTGCTGCCCCTTCTTTAGCTTGTATTAAGTGATCGCAATGTACTGTTGTTGGCACCGCTACCTTATCTTTACCAGCTTGCATAAATTGCAATAAGGCCATCTGTGCCGTGGCATCTTGACAAGCAATTCTGTCTGGTGAAAAATCTACATAATCTTTCCCTCTTACATAGGCCTCGGTTGGTTCTCCATCCCAAAGATGGGAATATAAAATCTTTTCAGATAGTGTTAATGGTTTACCCACAATATCCCTTGCTTTGTTTACACGTTCGCCCATTTTAGAGTAAACACCTTTTATCATATCAATGTCAAATGCCATATGTATATTCAATTTATTTTAAACGTTAAACTTTTCCTTTTGTCATTCATCACTAAAATACTAAAAATATCAGTTATAGGAAACATAAAAGCCCAAATCTGGCGATTTGGGCTTTTAATTTATAATTAGTTTAATATAATTAAGCGTTTATTAACTGCTTTTGTGACGGTTTAAACTTGGTTAACACAATACCATCTACGGCAGCCTCATATTCTTCCATAGTAGGCGTACGGCCCAAAATAGTTGACAATACAACAACTGGAGTTGAAGACAACAACGATTCGCCTTTTTTCTCGCCAGAGTCTTTTACGACCCTACCTTGGAACAAACGTGTTGACGTTGCCATTACCGTATCGCCCGGTTCTGCCTTTTCTTGGTTCCCCATACAAAGGTTACAGCCTGGACGCTCTAAATAAAGCATATTTTCATATTTAGTACGAGCGGTATCTTTTGGCGCTTCATCATCAAACTCAAAGCCAGAATACTTTTGTAATACTTCCCAGTCGCCTTCTTCTTTTAATTCATCTACAATGTTATAAGTTGGAGGAGCAACCACTAATGGTGCATTAAACTCCACTTTACCATTTTGCGCTTCAATATTCTTAAGCATTTGCGCTAAAATCTGCATATCGCCTTTGTGCACCATGCAAGACCCGACAAATCCAAGGTCTACTTTCTTTGTTCCTCCATAAAACGATAATGGGCGAATAGTGTCATGTGTGTAACGTTTAGAAACATCTTCGTTGTTTACATCTGGATCTGCAATCATTGGTTCTGCGATTTGATCTAAATCAATAACTACATCGGCATAATACTTAGCACTTGCATCTGGTTTTAATGTTGGGTTAATTCCCGTTTTAATTTCTTGGATGCGGGTGTTTGCCTTATCAACCAGCCCTTGAAGTACTTGCTTATCATTGTCCATACCTTTGTCAATCATGATCTGGATACGACCTTTTGCAATCTCCAATGATTCAATCAAAGTCTCATCTTCTGAAATACAGATAGAAGCTTTCGCTTTCATCTCAGCTGTCCAATCAGTAAAAGTAAAGGCTTGATCTGATGTTAAAGTCCCAATATGCACCTCAATAACTCTTCCTTGGAAAACATTCTCACCACCAAACTGCTTTAACATTTGCTGTTGTGTAGCATGAACCACATCGCGGAAATCCATGAAACTGCGCATTTCGCCTTTGAATGTTACTTTAACCGACTCTGGGATTGGCATTGAGGCTTCACCAGTTGCCAAAGCAAGCGCAACCGTACCAGAATCGGCACCAAATGCCACACCTTTAGACATCCGTGTGTGGGAATCTCCACCGATAATGATATCCCAATCACTAACTGTAATATCGTTTAACACTTTATGTATTACATCGGTCAATGCCGGATAAACACCTTTAGGATCACGGGCAGTAATCAACCCGAAGTCGTTCATAAACTTCATCAACTTTGGAATGTTGGCTTTAGATTTATCGTCCCAAACTGAAGCGGTATGGCAACCCGATTGGTAAGCACCATCTACAATTGGAGAAATAACAGTTGCCGCCATAGCCTCTAACTCTTGAGACGTCATCAAACCTGTAGTATCTTGAGACCCTACAATATTAACTTCTACTCGAACATCAGAACCAGCATGTAATGTTTTACCTGGTGTAGTTCCAACAGCATTTTTATTGAAGATTTTTTCAACGGCTGTTAGTCCTTGTCCCTCTATTGAAATTTCTTTAGAAGGCGCATAAACCGTTGGTATTTCAACCCCTAAAATTCCGGCTGCGATGGTTTGTAATTTTTTACCAAAAACAACAGCATACGAACCTCCAGCTTTAATAAACTCCATTTTTTGTGGCGTTAGTGCTGCTGAAATATCTTTTAACTCTTGGTCGCCATTATATAATTTCTTTTCCTTGGTATTAATGGTTAAAACAGTACCTGTTTCAACTGAATATTTTTGCTCTAATACCGGATCTCCGTTTTCATCAATAATGGTATTTCCTTCTGCATCGGATTTCTTTACCCAGTTTTTAAGGTCTATACCTATACCTCCCGTTACACCAACTGTAGTTAAAAAAATTGGTGAAATGCCGTTAGTACCAGCGATGATTGGAGCAATATTAATAAACGGCACATAGGGACTCGCTTGAATACCCGTCCACAATGCTACGTTGTTTACACCCGACATTCTCGATGACCCCACGCCCATGGTTCCTTTTTCAGCGATCAACATCACGCGCTTATCTGGGTGTTGCTCTTTTAATGCAGTCAATTCTTGTTGCATCTGCTTATTGTGCTCAAAAATACACTGTCCGTGCAACTCTCTATCTGAACGTGAGTGCGCATCGGCACCTGGAGACAATAAGTCTGTAGAGATATCACCTGTTCCAGCAATAAAAGTTACAATATCAATTTTTTCTTCTACATCAGGAAGTTTGGTGAAGAACTCAGCTTTAACATAACTTTCCAATAATTCTTTAGCAATGGCATTACCTGCTTTATACGCTTCTTCTAATCGGGCAGTATCTGCTTCATACAAGAACACTTGGGTTTTTAAAACCTCTGCTGCTTGCTTGGAGATAGCTTGATTGTTACCTAAGGCTAAATCTAAAAGCACTTCAATTGAAGGGCCGCCTTTCATATGGGAAAGTAGGTCAAAAGCAAAGCTAGGTGTAATTTCTTCTACAACAGCTTCACCTAGTATAATCTCTTTTAAAAACTTAGCCTTTACGCCTGCAGCCTCTGTGGTTCCTGGTACTACGTTGTAAATAAAAAAATTAAGCGAGTCTTCTCTATGGGCATTTTTTTCGTCTGTAATTTGCTCGATAATTTCAGAAATTAATGCTCCATTCTCTATTGGTTTTGGGTGTAGGCCTTGAGCCTTTCTTTCTTCGATTTCCTTAATGTAATCGTTGTAACTGTTCATATTAGAAGTCTTTTCAATTTTAAAGGCTCTGTAGTAACCACAGCACCTGCATCCAATAAACCGGACACAGATTATTTAGCGGCATGATAAGCCCATTTAATATAATTTTCTTTGTTTTTAGTGTTTTTTAAAGCGTCGCAAAATACTAAAATTAAAACAAAGATTTAAAAATAAACCCCCTAATACACTAGCTAATGATACTAAATTATTATAGTGCCATTACTATTTAAAATGATTTGTTATTTTACAATAAAAAAGAGAAAAAAATGACGATTTATTAAATCAAATTGGTTTCCTTAGAATTAAAACAGACTTTTAATTAATCGTTCTTCGGTAACGCCTTCGGCTTCGGCTTTGTAGTTCTTAATAATTCTATGCCGCAAGATGCTTGGTGCAACAGCCTGAACATCCTCCATATCGGGTGAGAACTTACCGTTAATAGCCGCATGGGTTTTGGCTGCAAGTATTAAATTTTGAGATGCTCTTGGTCCTGCTCCCCAATCGATGTAGGTTTTCACTAATTCTGGGGCTTCATCTGAATTCGGTCTGGTTTTACCCACCATTGCAACGGCATATTCGATGACATTGTCGGGCACTGGAATACGGCGTATTAAATGTTGGAAATCGATAATTTGTTGTGCTGAAAACAATGCATTTACTTTAACTTGGGTATCAGTTGTAGTTGATTTAACCACTTCAACCTCCTCTTTAAAAGAAGGATATTCCAAATTTATGGCAAACATGAAACGATCTAATTGTGCTTCGGGTAACGGATACGTTCCTTCTTGCTCAATTGGGTTTTGTGTTGCCAACACAAAATACGGTAACTCTAATTTATAATGATGACCAGCAACTGTAACGGCTCGTTCTTGCATAGCTTCCAAAAGTGCTGCTTGGGTTTTTGGCGGTGTTCTGTTGATCTCGTCTGCCAGTATTATGTTAGAAAAAATAGGACCTTTTATAAATTTAAAATGACGGTCTTCATCTAAAATTTCACTACCCAAAATATCACTTGGCATGAGATCGGGCGTAAACTGGATACGTTTAAAATCTAGACCTAATGCTTGAGCAATGGTATTCACCATTAGGGTTTTAGCCAAACCAGGAACACCGATTAGCAAAGAATGCCCTCCAGAAAATATAGAAATGAGAATTTGGTTTACAACTTCATCTTGACCAATTATAACTTTGGCTATTTCATCTTTAAGGCTCTTGTATTTTTTAACAAATTGCTCGATAGCAGTGACGTCCGACATACAATTAATTTTTTAACCAGTTATTGGAAAACTCACAATCTCTATATTTTCCACTAATTTTTATGTAGGTATCCATTATTTTTTCCTTTTGCCACTTTTCAATTTCCCTAATTTTCTTTTCCTCTAGTGCCAATTCTTTAATTTTAAGAAAATCACGAGCATAATCGGCCTCATGCTCATCAATTCTATCGGTAACCATCAATATTTTAAACTTAACCTTTCCTGTTCTGTCTTCCTCCTTTAACACCAAACTCACTTCATTATCTTTCAGATTTTGGATTTGGGCATATAACTCAGGATCCATACGGGTTAATTCAAAATTGTAATCTTGTGTAGTTGGATTAATCAATTGCCCACCGTCTGCTCGCGTTTCTTTCTCGTCGCTGGCCTCTCTAGCAGCATCGGCAAACGATATATCACCGTCCACAATACGTTTTCGCACCTTTTCTAAACGCGCTTTGGCATCTTCAACAGCTTCGTCAGATACTTTTGGAGTTAACAGAATATGAGCCACATCGTACTCTTGCCCTCTAATTTTTTCGAGCATGACAATATGGTAGCCATAATCTGTTTTAAAAGGATCGGACACTTCGCCCTCTTGCAAAGAAAAGGCCACATCTCTAAACTCTTTCACCATTTTGGGCTGTTTACGGTTTAAGGTATATTTCCCTCCACGACTGGCCGACCCGGGATCTTCGGAGTACAATACCGCTTTAGAGCGAAAACTAGCTCCATTTTCAACAATATCTGTTTTAAATTGCTTTAAGCGGTCTATAATTTTTTGATTTTCTTCAGCCGAAACTTTAGGCTCTGCCACAATTTGTGCCACTTTAAGTTCGGTACCGAAAGTTGGCCTTTCGTCTTTTGGAATTTTGTTAAAAAACGTTCGAACTTCTTCTGGTGTAATCTCAATTTCGGAAACAATCTTTGCCTGCATTTTTGATGCTAACTGATTGGCCTTATTGATTTCGAACATTTCTTTTCGAAAGGTCTTTTCGTCTTCCATGTTATAGAACTGCAATAGGCGCTCCATTGAGCCGTTGGTTTGCTGCAAAAACTGTTGGATTTGATAATCGACACTTTGTCGTATTTCAGCATCCGAAACAGGTAAACTATCCTGAACGGCATGATGGGCATAGAGCTTTTTTTCCAACATCAATCCAAATAACTGGCAATCGTCTACACCGTCTACCGAGCCGCCCGCCGCTTTTATTTGTTCTCGTTCTTTGGCAACATCAGAATCAAGAACAATATAATCGCCCACAACCGCTGCTACTCCATCCACTTTTTTTCCTGTTTGCACATTAGAAACCGACGTATTGGTTTCGGTAACTGCCACCTCTTTTTCTTCGTCTATAATTTCCTGCGCATTAAAAGCCTGAACCATAAACAAAGTTAAGCTGGTTAATATGAAGTGTTTTAAGTTATTTGTATATTTCAAATTGATTGTTTTTAATAGCATCTTTAGTAATATCTTTTTCTAATTCCCTGATAAGATCCAACTTCCTTTTATTGATCACTATTTGATTTATTGTAGGCTTAACATACTCTAACGGTGCTGTTTCGTTTCGCAAAAGCACGTCGTTAATTTGCATCAAATATACTCCTAATGAATCTTTGAGCTGTATAAAATTAGATTTTTTTAACAATTGATCCTTATTTTCTGTCGTTACCGCTGGTATTTTATTAACGGCTTGGCTCAGTTTTATCCAAACAGAATCTTTAAATGAATATGATTTAAATTGAATTGAAATCGAATCTAAAATACGCTTGTCTTTTTTATTATAACGTTTAAAGCGCGTTTTTACCTCATCATAATTAATCATGTTTTCGTCTACATTAATGTATCTGAATTTAATGAGTTCTTCATTTAATTTAAATATATCTTTGTTAGTATCGTAATATTCTTTGGCTTCATCAATAGTAATTACAGTATCGATACTTCTTTTTACCAAAGCCTCAACATAAGCTTTTGTGTAAAGGTCGTTTTTATATTGCTCCACCAATTTATTGAATGCATGCTGCTGTTCTTCACTTAAATTCAGCATGGCTCCATCCATCAATAGCTGTTGTGTAGCCCAACGGTTAATAAAGTTTTGCACTAAAACGGTACTATCTTCTTTTGAGGCACCTTCGGGCACTAAGTCTTTAATATCATCTGCATACAAATAACTCTCGTTAACTCGGGCCACAGGCTTACGGGGGTCTGTTTTTCTTAAAAAATCGCAAGAAAACAATAATGTAAAGACAGCTATGGCAATAAAATTAATACGCACCTATTGATTGTTGAGTTGTTTTTTCACCTTGGCCAAGACCTCTTTATTGAGCTTTACTGGATACTTTTTGGACAATTCCTTTAACCAATTTTCTTCCTTGTGGTTTTGGTAATCGGCAATCACCAATCCTTTAGACTCTTCAAAGGTTTTTGCCGATTTTGGTAACACGTCTTTTATTTCAACCATAACGAAAGCACCATTGTGTTTGTATATTTTTGAAATTCCCTTTTTAAGCTCCAACGCTTCGGGGAGTGCCTGATGTCCCTCTTCCATGACTCCAGAAGTAAAAATAACCTCAACGTCGTCGTTACCATTTACCAACGATTTTATCTGATCTAAATCCATATTTTTCTTTAACAATTCGCCTACCTTTTTTAAGGTTTTTTGTTTTGAAGAAGAAGCCACTACCGCATCAAGACGTACCGGTGTTATGTATTTGCTTTTGTTAGCTTCGTAATAATTTTCGATGGCTACCGTATCGGTTGAAGCGGCATTCCAAATGGTGCTTTCCATCAACTCAAACAATAACAAACCATCTCGGTACTCGGTAACTATATCGGCATAATCTTGATTTTCGTTTTCTAAATTATCCTCTTGATACTGAATGAGGTTTTGCTTTAAGAAAGCCTCATATTTATCTGAAACCAATTTTTCAAAAGGCATTTTTGGCGTAGTGTTACGCTGTTGGTTTTCTAAATAATTGGCAAAATGTTGATAGGTTAGATGCTTATCACCAATTCTAAGAAGTGGTTTTTCGCCTTTTAAATCTTCAGGTAATTTCCATGTTCTACTGAAATAATCGTCATTTAAAATCGATACAAAATAATTTAATCCTGCTGGAGGATTTTTACTAATTTGATATTTCTCTTTAAGCTTATCAACCAAGGCCTCATCAATTAATTGAGAACGGCTATCGCGCTTTACCTTGCTAACCAGTTCCGGTTTTAAGGTTTCAAAATCTGGAACAGGTTTCTTTTTAATCAATTTTACAATGTGCCATCCAAAATCGGTCTTAAAAGGCTCAGACACGTCTCCCTCCTTTTCTAACTGAAAGGCAACATCTTCAAATTCTTTAGCTCTTAGCTGTCCGCTTGAAAACGGTGCTAAAGCTCCTCCTTTTGCTGCAGAATTTTTATCATCGGAAAACTGCTTGGCCAAATCGCCAAAATCTTCACCCTGCAATACTTTTTTATAGATTTCCTGTATTCTATCTTCAGCCTTATCGGCTAGCGAATCGTTTGGTTTTTCAACTACCATAATGTGTGCCACGGAAACCTCCCCTTTCGATTTGCGTTTATCTAAAACATTAACAATATGGTAACCAAAACGCGTCCTAAACGGCTGTGATATTTCACCTACAGATGTATTAAAAGCAGCACTTTCAAATTTATATACCATTCTAAAACCCGAAAAGTAGCCCAGTTTTTCGCCAAAAACCGTTTGGCCATTGTGTACTTGGGCCCGTACCGTTTCAAAGCCTTCTTTTAATGCCCTTTCGCGTAATTTGAAAATTTTGTTGTAAGCCGCCAAAGTATCTTGTGGGGATGCATTTTGATCTACCTTCACCAAAATATGGCTAGCATTAACATCGTGAGATACACGCTCGTACGCCTCCTCAACCAACGCATTGGTTACTTGGTTATCGGTCATGTATGTTTTGGCCAACTGCTTCTTGTAATTATTAAGCTCTCTTAAATAACTAGCACCTTCATGGAGTCCTTGTACCTTGGCTTCCTTCAACTTTAGCTTATAATTGGTAAAGAGTTTTAGATATTCGTCAACATCCTTTTGGGATTCATCCTTAACCAAATCTAGATTTTTGTTGTAAACCCTAACAAACTCTGATGCATAAACAGGTTCGCCGTCAACTGTAAAAAGCACTTGATCGTCGTTACCGGTCTGTGCATTAACACTATAAAACAATGACGCAAAAAATAACGCAAAAACAACTTTTAATTTCATGAATATTTTCTTTTTCGGATGGTTACAAAAATACTAATATATACCTATTATACAAGTTGTTTTTCTAACGACACAAAATAACAGTTATTGCTTATTTTAAGCTATATTTAACACCTGTTTCAACCAAACTACACATGCGAAAACTGAAATTGATTTGGGATTTTCGAGGACCCAACGGGCACCAAACTGCTTTGCACCACGAAATTCACCTCAAGGAATATATAAAAACCAAAAAACTCAACATTACCTTAACTGGTGCTGAAGCCTTAAACCCGATGCACAGCATAGCCTTTTTGGTGGTTGACGAAAGCCAAATGAAACCCATTCGCGATGCCCTAAAACCACACCGAGGACAGGTTTATGCCACAGGTTAACATTTGGCTCAACAAATTATACTTTATAAAAACTTTCATCAAAACCTGTTTAACACGAACATAACCCTCTATAAAACAGCATATTTACTTCCAAATCACAAGAAATTTCATTAATTTAGTCTAAATATGCAAACAAATGAAAAGTATATCAAAAATTTCAAAAATGACCTTCATTTTTGTCTTATTCAGTTCATTTGTTATTCAAAGCTGTTTAAACAAAAAGACAAATATTAAGGATTATGATTCAAAGTTAGTCTCCTCTTGGAACCAACAAATAATGGAGCTAGCCGTAGCCGAAGACAACCTACTCACCTTGAAAGGAGTGAGAACAGCTGCAATGATGCACACGGCTATGCACGATGCACTCAGTAGCATTGTCCCTAAGTATTCTTCTTACGCTTATAAAGGAGAAATGGCACAAGCCGACCCTATAGCTGCTGCTGCTTACGCTGCATATGAAGTAGCAACCAGCCAATATCCTGACAAAAAAGATATTCTAAAATCTGAACTTAACAAATGGCTAAAGACTGTAACAGATAAAGCTGCAAAAAAAGCTGGAAAGAAAACAGGTAGTAAAGCTGCCCTTTACATAATAAACAAACGCTCAAACGACAAATGGGATGAAGAAGCCGAATACAACTGGCATCCAATGGCTCCTGGTGTTTATGCAGAGTTTAGCGAGCACAGTGGCACTCCAGAAGGCTTTGTGTTTGGTTCGGGCTGGGCAAAAGCAAAACCCTTTCTCCTGCCAAAACAGAATTTTTTTAGGTCTCCCCCTCCTCCTGAAATTAACAGTAATGAATATACCAAAGCATTTAATGAGGTAAAAAAGGTTGGCCGTTTTGAAAGCGCAACAAGGACAAAAGACCAAGCACATTTAGCTATGTGGTGGAAAGATTTTGTTGAAAACTCACACAATCGATTAGCAAGAAACCTTGTAGCCGTTGAACAACTTAATTTATGGGACGCTGCGAAGGTATTTGCCTTAATGAATATGACCATATACGATGCGTATGTCAATGTATTTGATAATAAATTTTACTACAATCATTGGAGGCCTTACACCGCAATAAGATGGGCTGATAATGACGGAAACCCAGACACCGAACTCGATGCCGGATGGAACAATCTACACCAGCACACCTATGCTTTTCCTTCATACCCATCTGCCCATGGAACTGCCAGTACAGCTGCGATGACAGTTCTCGCAAACACTCTAGGTAGAGGAAACACATATAAGTTTACAATGACAACGGAGATGGTAGAGAAAGCTGGTCCTTTTTCGGAAAAAATAAAGATGAACCCTCCCACTCGTTCTTTCAACAGTTTTTCTGAAGCAGGTTTGGAAGCAGCAATGTCTAGAGTCTATCTAGGTATTCATTTTAGGTACGACTCAGAAGAAGGCCATAAATTGGGAACTAAAATTGGCGAATATGCAAGTAAAAATTTTCTTAAACCACTAAAATAAAACTGAAAAATCAAGCATACCTATCATAGTATGGTAACAGCTGTGTTTAATAATAAAACATAATTGCTTTATTGGATTTCGTTTTATATTTAGTAAGTTATGTAAATTAGCCATCTATTTAAGCGACAAATTTTAAACCCCGTCAAATATCCCTGACTTATGAAGAAAATCATTTTCATCGCAATAGCCGTTTTTATTTTTACAAACTGCAAACAAAAACCAAAAACCAAAGAAGTCAAACCTGAAATATCGGTAGCCCAAAAAATAGCCAATGCCCATGGTTTTAAACATTGGAACAAGGTTTCTAAAATTCAATTTACATTTGCTGAAAAACGAAGCTGGATTTGGCACCCTAAAACCAATGCGGTGACCCTAATGACTGAAAACGACACGCTTAACTACAACAGAAAACAAGTAGACAGCACCACTCTAAAAGCCGACCAAGCTTTTATAAACGATAAGTTTTGGCTGCTTATTCCTTTTCAGTTGGTTTGGGACAAAAGTGCCAACATTTCAGCACCTGAAAAAGCTATGGCACCCATTAGCAAAATGCAACTCAATAAAATCACCATCACCTATCCTAATAAAGGCGGTTACACGCCTGGCGATGCATACGATATTTTCTATAACGACAATTACACAATCAAAGAGTGGATTTACAGAAGAGGCAACCAAAAAGAAACTTCCTTAGCCAACACCTTTGAAAATTATCAAAATTTTAACGGCCTAAAAATAGCATTAGACCATAAAAAAGGGAAAAGTGACTGGAACCTAAAAATTTCAGAGGTTTCGGTGATTAAGGAATAGTCTAGCAGAACACTATAAACATCCAACAGCAAACTAAGCAACGTATATACAGTATAAAAACTACTATTCCGCGTATGCGTCTATATATTTTAAAGCGCTTTAACCACTGGTTGAAGCGCTTTTTCGTGTTCTGGCCTACCCTTTAAATTTCGACTTTACATGGCTACCATCACAATACGGCTTGTTACCCGATGAACCGCACCTACAAAACGCCGTGGTCTTATTTTTCATTTCGGTACTACCATCCGCATTAATTACCTTAATTGTACCATGAACCATTAAAGGTCCGTTGCTTAATACTTCCACTTTTGCCTCATTAACCGTAGAAGCCGATTTAACATGAGCATTTATATAATAACTTAACGCACCCGATGGGCACTGTGCTACTTGATTAATTAAATCTTCGGTCTCAGCGCCATCAATGGTTATCCATGGCCTCATATTGGGCCTAAAAACCCTGGGCAACCCTTTAACACAAATACCTGAATGAATACAGGCTTCGGGCTTCCAAACTATAGTAACCTCGCCATTAGTATATTCCTTTGTTCCTTTCATCAAATAAAGTTTTTAATAAATATACGAAATATGCCGCAAATTTTTCTTCCGTTTCCCGTTGGCATTTCTATTTTTATAATTGTTATTTTTGTTAGAAACCGAAAATCAAAAACACCTTGTCCACATATAAAAGCGGTCTGGAGTACGCCTTACAACAAGACCATAAAGACGAATTAAAACACTACCGAAATCAGTTTTACATCCCAAAAGATGCTAACGGCAGCAATTTAATTTACATGACTGGAAATTCGTTGGGCTTACAACCTAAAACCACAAAAGCTTACGTAAACCAAGAACTCGACGATTGGGCCCATTTAGGTGTAGAAGGCCATTTTGCAGCAAAAAACCCGTGGTTATCTTATCATGAGTTTTTAACCGAAAGCATGGCGAAAACTGTAGGGGCCAAGCCCATTGAGGTGGTGGTTATGAACACCCTCACCGCCAACCTGCACTTTTTAATGGTGTCGTTTTATCAACCCACAAAAAAACGGTATAAAATTTTAATTGAAGGTGACGCATTTCCTTCGGATAAGTATGCCGTAGAATCGCAATTGCGCCATCACGGATTTGACCACCACAACGGATTGGTTTTATGGAAACCCCGCGATGGCGAAGAGTTACTCCGTTATGAAGATTTAGAAAATATTTTAGCCAAACAAGGCGACGACATTGCCTTGATTATGATTGGTGGCGTAAATTATTACACTGGCCAGTCTTTCGATTTAAAACGTATTACCCAAATAGGCCATAAATACGGTTGCAAAGTTGGGTTTGATTGTGCCCACGGCGCTGGTAACGTAAAACTTAATTTGCATGAATCCGGAGCCGATTTTGCCGCATGGTGCACCTATAAATATTTAAATTCCGGACCGGGCAGTTTGGCGGGGTGCTTTGTACACGAACGGCATGCCTACAACAAAGCCCTTAACCGATTTACAGGTTGGTGGAGCCACAACAAACAAACCCGGTTTAACATGCGAGGTGAATTTGACCAACTTCCGGGAGCCGAAGGCTGGCAGTTAAGTAACCCGCCTATTTTATCGATGGCCGCCATAAAAGCCTCATTGGACATGTTCAGTGAAGTGGGCATGGAAAAACTCACGAAAAAATCAAAAAAACTAACGGGCTATTTAGAGTTTTTATTGAAACAATTGGGAGAAGACACCATTAAAATTATTACGCCCGAAAACCCAAACGAGCGCGGTTGTCAACTATCTATTCAAGTGAAAAATGCCGATAAATCGCTATATGATCAACTAACAAAGTCTGGAGTTATTAGTGATTGGCGCGAACCCGACGTTATCCGGTGTGCCCCTGTGCCCTTTTATAATTCGTTTGAAGACGTCTACAAATTGGTTGAAAAACTGAAAGCTATTTTAAATGAATAAACAACAAAACATATTGATAATTGGAGCAGGGCTCTGTGGTAGCCTTTTGGCCTTACGTCTAGGCCAGCGCGGGTATAATGTTTCGGTTTACGAAAAACGCTCCGATTTACGTAAAGTGGATATCAGTGCTGGTCGTTCCATTAATCTGGCATTTTCCAATCGCGGCAGTAAAGCCATGAAATTGGTGGGACTAAAAGAGCAGGTTAAAGCCCTTTGTATCCCAATGAACGGACGTATGATTCACGACACGCATGGCAACACGTTCCTCTCAAATTATAGCGGACGTGATTACGAATACATCAATTCTGTTTCCAGGGGCGATTTAAATGCATTGCTTTTGGATGAAGCCGAAAAGCATGACAACGTTAAAATTTATTTCAACCAAAAATGCAAGTCGGTCGATTTCGAAAAAACCACAGCGCTATTTGAAGATTACCACACCAAAAAGCAATTTATTGAAGATGCAGATGTTATTATTGCAGCAGATGGTGCGGGGTCAGCCATGCGAAAGAGTTATTATCTAGGCAAAAAATTCTTATTCAGCTTTTCCCAGGATTATTTAACGCACGGTTACAAAGAACTCAGTATTTTGCCAGATGAAGGTGGTGCTTTCAAAACCTATAAAAATGCCCTTCATATTTGGCCACGAGGCGATTTTATGCTTATTGCATTGCCCAATTTAGATGGCAGCTTTACCGTTACCTTGTTTTTAAGCTATGATGAAGGTGCTTATAATTTTAACAACCTTACCACCGAAAAGGAGGTACTGGAGTTTTTCAGAAAGGAATTTCCAGATGCCTTGGCAATGATGCCTAATTTATTGGACGACTTTTTTAACAACCCCACGTCTCCATTAGGCACCATAAAATGTTCGCCGTGGCATTACAAAGGCAATACCCTTTTAATGGGTGATGCCGCCCATGCCATTGTTCCGTTTTATGGGCAGGGTATGAATGCCTCTTTTGAAGATGTCACTGAATTCGATAAAGTTTTAGAAGAAGGTTTGACCGATTGGGAAACTATTTTTAAAACCTTTGAAAAAAACAGAAAAAAAGACACCGATGCCATTGCCGATTTGGCGATTGATAATTTCCACGAAATGAAAGACCACGTAGCTAATCCCATTTTTCAAGAAAAACGAAAGATAGAAATGGCATTAGAAAAATCATTCCCCTACGAATATTCATCTAAATATTCCATGGTAACCTTTAATGAAAATATAGGCTATCGTGAAGCAATGATAAAAGGAAGAGCACAAGATAAGGCTATTTTAAACCTCCTGTCGGATAAGCAAATTAACCTAAACGGCGATTTAAAAGTAAACCTAGAAAAAATAAAAAAAGAAACACAATCTATTATAGAAGATGATAGAATTGCTGGATTAAAATAACTTAAAAAAAAAAGAACATCATAATGGATTTAAAAATAAACAACAAAAACGCCTTAGTATGCGGAAGCACGCAAGGAATAGGTAAAGCAACCGCTATCGCTTTGGCTAACGAAGGGGTTAACGTTACATTAGTTGCCAGAAACAGAGAAAAATTAAAAGCTGTTTTAGAAGAACTACCACAACACCGAAATCACAGCTACATTGTAGCCGATTTTGCCAACCCAAGAGATTTGCAAGAGCAAGTCATTAAGTTTATTGAAAAAAATCACGGTTTCCACATTCTTGTCAATAATACAGGCGGCCCTAGAAGCGGAGAGATTCTAACGGCTAGTCTTGATGAATTTGACAATGCCTTTACCATGCACATAAAATGTAACCACGTGTTGGCACAGGCAACTATTCCCTTTATGAAACAAGAAGGGTTTGGCAGAATTATCAATATTATTTCCACTTCAGTGAAAGAACCTATTCCTGGATTAGGGGTGAGCAACACCATTCGTGGCGCTGTTGGAAACTGGAGCAAAACGCTTTCGTTAGAATTAGGCGCTTTTGGCATTACCGTAAACAATGTGCTCCCCGGGTTTACTGAAACCGAACGATTAAACGACATTATAAAAATTAAAGCCAACAACGAAGATATATCCTTAGAGAGCATGACCGAAACCATGAAAAATTACACACCGGCCAAACGTTTTGCCAAACCCGAAGAAACAGCAAGTGCCGTGGCGTTTTTAGCCAGTCAACCTGCTGCATACATTAATGGCATTAACATTCCTGTTGATGGTGGACGCACAAAAAGTTTGTAACTTTATAATGTAAATGTTTTGAATTATGAGCAAATTAGTTTCCCCATTAAATTTTAAAGATTGGATTGAAGAAAACAGACATCTCTTAAAGCCTCCTGTTAGCAATAAAGTGGTATGGAAAGATGGCGATTTTATCGTGATGGTCGTTGGCGGTCCTAACAACCGAAAAGACTATCACTACAACGAAACACCCGAATTTTTCTATCAAGTGGAAGGCGATATTGTTTTAAAAATAATCGACAACGGCAAGCCTAAAGATGTCCATATTAAAGAAGGTGACATTTATTTACTACCGCCAAAAGTACCACATTCACCACAACGCGGTGCCAACACCGTTGGACTCGTTATAGAATACAAGCGACCAAAAGGCATGAAAGATGCCCTGATGTGGTTTTGTGAAAATTGTACTACCAAACTCTATGAGGAAGATTTCACCCTTGAAGACATTGAAACCGATATGCCCAAAATATTCGACAATTATTACAGCGATAAAGATAAACGTAGTTGCCCGAATTGTGGCGAAATCATGCAGCCACCAAAAAAGGTTAAACTCAAAGATTAAGTATTATAAAATTTGTCATTACTAAAAAATTATGACGAAGTACTACCAAGACAAAAGTATACCACGACAAATAAATTATGGAAAATCGTAAGCTTCGCATAAATGGCCATTCGCATCTACTTCCTTACCCCGAGGAAATCCCAGAATACATGCGCGAAAAGGGTATTTTTTGGGTAGATAAAGACCGAAAATTTATGCTCCAAAAAGATTGGAGCCGACCTGTAACCGATTCGAGTTTTTTCCTCCACGAAAAACTAGATTGGATGTCGCGTTACAACATCGACCACGCTGTAGTTTTAAACCTATCTCAACTTTACGGTAATGGTTTACGGGTTGAGGAAATGAAAAAAGCACTGCGTTTTCAAAATGATTTTAATGCACGTATTCAGCACGATTACCCCAGCAAATTTACTTGTGGTTTTGTTGTACACCCTGGATTTGTAAGGAGCGCTTGTTGGGAAATAGAACGCTGCGTTGAAGAGCACGGTATGCA
Organism: Flavobacteriaceae bacterium GSB9; assembly: GCA_022749295.1. Classification (NCBI taxonomy): domain Bacteria; kingdom Pseudomonadati; phylum Bacteroidota; class Flavobacteriia; order Flavobacteriales; family Flavobacteriaceae; species Flavobacteriaceae bacterium GSB9. The sequence continues at coordinate 3,237,817 of CP062007.1, read as the reverse complement.
ACTGTTGTGTTTGCCCACGCATTACATGGACACGATTGGTACTTGGCGATGTATTTTTGACGAAGAGAACGAACCCATTTTTGAGATGGCCAATCAATATAATCTAGCAGTTGAAATTCATCCTTATGATGGCGAAAAGTTTATTAAACTCGAAAATACAGCTTGGCGTTTTCACCTAATTTGGATGCTTGCCCAATGTGGTGATGCTTATCATTTTTTAACCCTTAACGGCTATCAAGAAAAGTATCCGAACATGAGAACCTGTTTCGCCCATGGCGGCCAATTGGCACAAATAAACCTAGGAAGACGGATTCAAGGCTTTGATGGCCGTCCCGATTTATTTGAAGGCAAGCACCACCCCAGAAAAGCCGTAGGCCACAAAAATATTTTTTTTGACACCTTAGTACACGATACGGGAGGCTTGGAGTTATTGATAAAAAACCACGGCGCCAAACAAGTTTTAATGGGATTGGACGACCCATATCCGTTGGGTGAAATGGAAAGCACACAACAATCGTCGTACCCAGGAAAAATTTTAGATTTGGCCAAAGAGCGAAACATCATTTCTCAAACCGAACATGATGCCATGTGGGAAGAAAACGTAATACAATGGTTGTGTGGAGATGACGAAGCAGCCAAACAAAAATTAATTCACAGAATATTAAACTAATGCATTTTATACCTGAAAATATCGACGAATATGTTGTACACCATTCTGAAAACGAACCAGAACTGTTACAACAATTAAACCGCGAAACCTATCAAAAAATATTACAGCCTCGAATGTTAAGCGGGCATTACCAAGGAAGAGTTTTAAGCATGATATCGAAATTGATAAGCCCAAAAAATATTTTGGAAATAGGTACTTACACTGGGTATTCTGCACTGTGCTTAGCTGAAGGCCTTCAAAAAAACGGAACTATAGATACCATCGATGTTAATGAGGAATTATATGATTTTCAAAGGAAATATTTCGATAAATCTGGGTTTGGAGAACAGATTTCTCAGCATTTAGGAAATGCACTTGATATTATACCCAAATTAAACAAGACCTATGATTTGGTGTTTATCGATGCCGACAAAGAAAACTATGCCAACTACTTTGAGGTGATTATCAATAAGTTAAACCCAGGCGGCATCATTCTGTCTGACAATGTACTTTGGAGCGGAAAAGTACTTGAGACAAGCTTTAAAAAAGATGACACCTCCACACCTGCACTCATTGAATACAACATGCTTTTAAAAGTTGACCCACGTGTTGAAACCGTTATACTACCCATTAGAGATGGGTTAACCATCAGTAGAAAAATTTAGCAATTGTATGAAATAAAAATTCATTGTATTTTCAAAATCTAAAAAACCAATAACTTCTTTCTCACTTAAACATAAAACCTTGTGAAGCAAATTCAAAAAATTATTTTTTCACTTAACTTTTTCCTTGTTACTGCTATAGCCATTCATGCTCAAGTAAAAGTAGCTTGTGTGGGAAACAGTATTACTTATGGCTATGGCCTTTCATCACCTTCAACGCAAAGTTATCCAGCAAGACTTCAAGTTTTATTAGGAAATGGCTACTCAATCTCAAACTTTGGTGTGAGCGCTAGAACGATGCTAAAAAATGGAGATAGACCTTATTGGAATGAACCTGCTTATACACAAGCTCTAGCTTTAAATCCTGATATCGTTATCATTATGTTGGGCACAAATGACTCTAAATTAAACACCAATTGGACACCTCATAAAGATGACTTTTACGGCGATTATGTAGATATGATTAAATCTTTTAAATCGCTCGACTCTAAACCTGAAATTTATGCATGCTTAGTACCTCCTGCTTATAAAGAAATATGGGAAATTTCAGATGCTACAATAAAAAATGAAGTGAACCCAAAAATTAAACAGGTTGCCATTGACGAGTGTGTTAATCTTGTTGACATGTATACCCATATGTCAGATAAAAATGCAATGTTTTTATCGGACGGCATACATCCTAATGCAACTGGAGCATCAGAAATAGCAAATTACATTTATGAAATACTTACTACCGAAAAAACTAATATTACTGAATTTAGCAATACACTTACCGCTCCAGAATCGGCCAGCTATCAATGGTATTTGTTTGATACCCCTATTGAAGAAATAAATGAAGGAAAAAACCAAACACTATCTAATCCAGATTCTGGAACCTATAAAGTTGGCTTGCAAAGCGATGAAAACCGTTCAACAGTGCTTATTTCAAATGAAACAACATTTGAAAACACACTATCTGTTAATTCCTTTGAAAAAAAAAGTGATAACGAATTTAAAATCCATCCAATTCCTTTTAAAAATTACTTTTACCTAAGTTCAAAAAACACAGACAGCAAAAAAATATTCATTTATACTCTTAATGGAGCTCTGGTTCATCGAAGTAAAAATTGGATTAAAAATTCAACCGAAAAAATTGAGATAAAAAATATTGGTAGTGGTTTATACATTTATAAAATTATAACTCCAACTAACAGCAATTTACATTCAGGAAAACTTATTATAGACAAATCCTATTGATATTTATCGTTACAGATGATGGCTAGCCCAACTATCGCTTTAATTTTTTGAAGGTGCTCTTAAAAAAGTAGCACAAGTTCTTGATAAAAATGCTATAGAAGGAAAGAGTTTGGTAATTATTTAGGGGGAGGGCTACCATTCTGAGATTATCCCTATGATTTTTTTTGTATATCTGAACTGATTATTGAATCACAAACGAACGGTTAAAACTTCCGTTTAATTGAGCCCGTAAAATCTTCTAAATCGTCTTTTACTTGATCCAACTCCTTTTTTACATCTTTTGTTATGCTGGTATCAATACCGTTTTTATCGGCTGTTTTGGTGATTTCGTGCTTAATATCGTTGGTAGCATCTTTTAGAGTTCGCATTCCCTTTCCTAGGCCACGCGCTATTTCAGGTAATTTATCGGCACCAAAAACCATTATAGCAATAAATAGTATAAATGCTATTTCAGCACCACTGATGAATAAAAATGTTGCTTGTTGTATCACGTTACAAATATACTAAGTTGTTTTATCAGAATAAAAAAAAGCCGATTTTAAAAATCGGCTCTTTTAATTTATTTTATCATTACTATCCTTTTATCCGCTCTTTAAACTGATCGAAATCACTCATTTGTTCCTTTTTTGGCCAAGAATTGTTTGAGACATCAATATCTGCCGTTTCTTCGTTAGGGTCTATTTCAATACCCACAATTTCTTTATCTGAAGCAATGGCCTTACTCACCTCATTATCATTAAACCTCCAGATTTGCGCGGGGTAGGTCTCCTGTCTTGAAGTTCCATCTGCATAGTTATATTTAACTATAATAGGCATTACCAGACCTCCTGGCTTTTCAAAGGTCACATTATAAAAATATTTTGGTTCTTTGATGTTTTTGCGTTCCTCTGGTGTAAAGTTATCCATTATGTACTCTTGTAAAGGCTTTGAGCTTTCCAAGAGTGTATTTTTCTTCATTTTTTCCTTAAAATCCTTGCTTCCTTCTTCAACCAAATAAACAAGGGGCTTCAACTGGCTTCTTTTTATCCCTCTTTCTTTCATGAGGTTTCTCATGTATTCGTTGGGCTCTTCGGACACATAATATTTTTTAACATCTTTTACACCAATATCCACCCAGTCTGTAGTATAAAACCAACCTCTCCAAAACCAATCTAAATCAAATGCAGAAGCGTCTTCCATGGTTCTAAAAAAGTCTTCAGGTGTTGGGTGTTTAAATTTCCATCTATTGGCATATTCCTTAAATGCGTAATCAAATAATTCGCGCCCCATAACGGTTTCTCTTAAAATATTAAGTGCAGTTGCCGGTTTTCCGTAAGCGTTATTCCCAAACTGATAGGTGTTAAGCCCTTTGGTCATTATAGGCGCTATAAAATCTTGGTTACCACCCATGTACGGCACAATCATTTTTGCAGGCCCACGATCTGATGGAAAATGTGTATCTCCAGCAGACAACGCCGAGGGATATTTTTCTCCAAAATCCTGTTCGGCTACATATTGAACAAACGTATTAAGGCCTTCGTCCATCCAGGTCCATTGGCGCTCATCACTATTAACAATCATCGGGAAAAAGTTGTGTCCCACCTCATGGATAATAACTCCCATCATACCATATTTTACACGGTCGCTGTAAGTACCGTCTTCTTTTGGGCGCCCATAATTCCAACAAATCATCGGGTATTCCATACCTTGTTGTTTGGCATGCACAGAAATTGCTTTATGGTATGGATAATCAAAGGTCATTCTTGAGTATGACTTTAAAGTACTTGCCACGGCTTTGGTTGACCATTGTTCCCAAAGCGGATTTCCTTCTTTTGGGTACATAGAAACTGCCATAACATCCTTAGCGCCAATTTTAACGGCCATCATATCCAAAATAAACTTTCTGGACGTTGCAAAGCCAAAATCACGAACATTTTCTGCTTTAAGTTTCCAGGTTTTTGTTTCTTCGGAAAAGCCTTTTTCGGCAGCTTCAGCCTCCTCTTGAGACACGATTACAACTGGTTCATCATAAGATTTTTTTGCTGCTTCATAACGCTGTAACATCCTTTTGGAATAAACTTCCTTTCTATTGGTCAGTACTCCGGTTCCATCCAAAATATGATCGGCAGGTACGGTAATGTTCACTTCGTAATCTCCAAAAGGCAAAGCAAACTCATCGCGCCCCCAAAATTGTGAATTTTGCCAACCTTCCACATCGCTGTAAACCGCCATTCTTGGGAAAAACTGAGCAATCACATAAGCTTTATTACCATCCTTTGGAAAATATTCATAGCCAGAACGCCCACCTTCTATGGTATGCTCATTAATATTGTACCACCATTTTATGGAAAATGAAAATTTATCACCCGTTTGAAGCGGCTCGGGCAATTCAACACGCATCATGGTTCGGTTTATCATATAATCGAGCTGCTCTCCATTGGTGCCTGTTACCTCTAAAATATTAAAACCACGTTCTAAAGGCGTTCTCATGTACTCTGAAGTAAAAGCATTTGGAAGCATTACAGGCGCCACTCCACTGGTTTCAATTAACGGCGATTTAGAATCTTTTGCTCTTTTATTTTGCTCCAACTGTACCCACAAATACCTTAGCACATCTGGAGAATTGTTGGTATATGTAATGGTTTCGTAACCCGACAACCTAGAGTTTTTGTCGTCTAAAACGATATCCATCTCATAATCTGCCTGTTGTTGATAGTAGGCCGGCCCAGGTGCTCCCGAAGCAGACCTAAACATATTAGGTGTAGAAAATTCGTCATACAGCTGCTTAAATTTATTGGTATTTGTATGCCCTTTTTTTTCTTGATTAACAACTTGGTTTTGGGAGATTACGGCAAAAGAAACCATAAAAAATGGCAGATAGAAGTAAACGAATTTACGCATTGTGTTTTTGTGTTTTGTTCAAAAAAAAGTCGGTTTAAGCAACTTTCGTTAGGATATTATTATAAAAAGTGCTCGAAACTAATAAAATATTTAGAAATAAGACTTTGTTTTAATTAAACTTTAACACAGCTGTATCCTTTTGTGGAATGAGGATAACACTTTTTTGTTTTGAATTTATTTTTGTTTTTATGATATTTTGTTGCTCTTGAATCAAATCGAATAAAATGCGATTTGTTATTTCTAAAGTATCAATCTTTTTAACATCTTCGATTTCAAGATAACACTTAATGATATCTATATCGTATTCCTTGCCAATGTAAGCTAAATCTGCTCTTTTACCGTTAATTTTAATGGTTAAATAATCCTTTAAATACCCCTCAATGTAATCGTCGAGGTTTTCTGTTTCGTCTTCCCCTCCAAAGGTTAACACTTTATTATAACGCGTTCTTACAGCACTTTCAAAATCGTTTATGAAAATTCTAGAAATAATTTGCACCGATTTTTTTTCTTTCACGAACTCAACCTGGGTTAAACTTATATAATAATCATGCCACGTGGTATAAGCAAAAAAAGACATTGAACAAACAAGGAGTAGTATCTTAAAAAATTTCATCTTTAAATTATAAATGGTGCTAATGTACTGTTTTCAAAAAGCATTCCAAAAACATTTAAACTTTGTTAGAATTCAGGTTAGCTTGGTACTGTTTGTATTTCATTTTTAGAAAAGTAAGAATTTCAAAATTGGTTTTGTTCTTACAATGTTTTATGAAGTTTTTATCGTCGGCACAGAAATAGAAAAAATCCATTTTCATGCTATCACCCAAAGAGTTCGAGCTAAAAAAACCTCTCGCTAATCGAGATTTTATTTGTCGCATCAAGGATTCGCGCTCCTCATGGTCAACGCGTTTTTCAAGAATTTTTGTTCTGCCTGATATTTCATTTATAATGGGGTCTAACGAAGCTCCGCCCGCTAAAATACCCAACAACATTATAGGTTTAAATTGCCCTGCTTGACTCAAGCGCCTTTCACTTTGAGTGGCTATTTTTCCAGTATAACCAGGAATGCCAACGTCAAAGAAATTAATAGGCGCTTTGCCGTCAACGTTTTCAATATCTGATCGTAAATTGCCCGTTAAAATCTTACCCACCACCACTTCGTCAAGTACATTAATTAGTGCTTCGAGAGTTAAATAAACAATTTTAGAATCATAAATACTTTTAGTTGCAACAATGTTTTTTGGTTGATGTAATACGGACGAAAAAGAAACGGTATCGTTTAACTTTGCTTTAATCTTAAACACTCCTATTTTATCACTAATAGTAAACTCCTTTTGGGTTTTATTGGTAACATGAACATTTTCAACATCACTCGAACTACTAATTTTCCCAATCAATTCAACAGATTGTCCAAATAGAAAACAAGTTAGTGCATTAAAACACAAAAAAAGTTGTTTAAACGATAAAGAACGCCTATGAAATCTTAAAAAAAAGACAAATGGTATTTAATCTTATGTTAAAATATGCACGGAACGTTAGTTTTTAGATTTTAAAAATGTCTTACTTTTTTGGTTAAGCAACTCTAAAAACTCCATTTCATTTCCATAATTGAGAAGAGAAAAATCAAAACCGTCGGCCTGTACGTATTGTATAAAATCTTCAACACGATGCTCTGGAATATTAAAATTATCCATTAAAAATTCGGAACCAAAATAGTATTTAATCGATTCTATAGGCACATCGGGCACTTGTACTGTCTTCTTGTCGGACACTTTTGAACGGAACAGGGGCAATAATAGCTGGTCGACTACATTAACGACATCCAAACCATTTACAACGGCTACGCCCTTGGTGTTCATGGCTACGTTTTCTGCTTCAGTTTTATAGTCTTTTTCAAAATCATACTCGGCACTATGCTTCACTCCAAAGTAGAGGGCATCCAATTTAGGCTTGAATGGTTTCGCGTCTTCCATATCGGCAACCAAATTCCCCGTTAATCCTTTTGTCACCACAACGACCTCTTCAAGCTTATTTATTTCTTCTATTAAGAAGAGTTTCATCTTTCTGGATTTTATAATGTCTTCATTAATCCTAAATGTAATGTTTTGGTACTGCAGGGCACTCACTTCTATTTGGTCGTTTAAGGCTACTTTTAAAGAAAATGTCCCATCTTCATCTGTAACGGTTCCTATATTAGACGAGGCGTTAAAAACGGTAATGCCAGCCAAATCGTTGTCTTCTACAATTATTTTACCAGAAACGGCAACCCTACTTATGGTTTGGGAAAAGGCTGATCCCGAAATGAAAACGGCTAAGAGTAACAATATTCTGTTCATGTTTTTTTATTTGAAAATACCACTTTATTTTCACTTTTTAAAGAATAGACTTTTAAAATCCTGTGAAAATTGATTTTTTAGTTAGCTTTACCTTAAAACGTATTTATGAAAAATTTGATTATAGCAAGCACATCAACGGTTCACGGCAGTGATTATTTAGAATACATAATTCCCGAGTTAGAAATCCACTTTAAAGCAGCCTCTGAAATTGTTTTTATCCCCTATGCGCGACCCAGTGGAATCTCGCATGATGATTATACAGAAATTGCCCGCAAAGGCTTGGCAAAAATTGGAAAATCTGTTAAGGGTATCCACGAGTTTGAAAACCCGGTTAAAGCCATAAAAAACGCCGAAGCCCTATTTGTTGGTGGCGGCAATACCTTTGTTTTAACCTACCAGCTGTACAAAAACGACGTTATAACCGTATTAAAAGAAACCATTGGCAACGGAACGCCTTATCTAGGCACAAGTGCGGGCAGCAACATATGCGGACTTACCATTAAAACCACCAACGATATGCCCATTGTTTACCCGCCTAGCTTTAATGCCTTAGGGCTAGTACCGTTTAATATTAACCCGCATTATTTAGACCCCGACACATCGAGCAAACATATGGGGGAAACCCGAGAAACCCGAATTAAAGAATTTCATGCCTACAACACGCCACCCGTAGTAGGGCTAAGGGAAGGCAGTTGGCTTAAAGTAAAAGGACATTCAATTGTTTTAAAAGGAAACCTATCGGCCAGAATATTTGAATATAACAAAAAAGCCTACGAAGTTGAAATAGAAACCGATTTGAGCCATTTAAAATAAAAAAAACTCCACCATTTCTGATGAAGCTTTTTGAGCGGGAGACCGGGTTCGAACCGGCGACATTCAGCTTGGAAGGCTGACGCTCTACCAACTGAGCTACTCCCGCCTTAATTACGCTACAAATATATATAAACTGTTTAATTTTTAGCAAGAAAAAAGCACAACTTTTTTAACAATAAAAAACAAATGCCTAAAGTGTTTTCTATCTTTGGACAATGGGCATATTCTCCATCTTATAAAGCAATGAATTTCAACATAAAACAGATATCCGCTAACAAAACCTACGAAGTTAGACAGCCTATCCTAAGGCCAGGAAAACCTATTGAAACTTGCTATTTTGAAGGCGACCAACTAAAGACGACACTTCATTTTGGCATTTTTTCAGACAAAAATCTATTAGGCGTAAGCTCTTTTTTTAAAAACAATCACCCTTCACTTTCTGAAAGCACCCAATATCAACTAAGAGGCATGGCTGTATTGACTTCGCATCAAGGAAAAGATTTAGGGCGAACTCTTTTAAACTATGGCGAACAGGCACTCAAACTAAAACAGGTAAACATCATTTGGTGCAACGCCCGTGAGGTTTCGGTTAGTTTTTACAAAAAGAACAACTACCAAACCTTTGGCAGTCCCTTCATAATTGAAGGTATTGGCCCGCATTATGTTATGTTTAAAAAACTGTAATTAGCGCTAAAAATAAAAACATGAAAATTATTGACTAAAATTTCTTAGTTTTATTTCAATTAATTCAGACAAAAGTGAGAGGAAGAAATTTAAAATTCAGATTACTAATAGGTGTAGCTATTGCTTTGTTTTTTGTTTTTAAAAGATGTAACCAACAAGAAGTTAATCCATATACGGGTAGGACACAAACCATATCTATGACCCCGGATAAAGAAATAGCTATTGGCCTGCAAAGTGCTCCGCAAATGGCACAGCAACATGGTGGTCTGCACCCCAGCAACCAATACCAAGCTTTGGTAGATAATGTTGGCAACAAACTTGTAAACAGCAGTATAGCTAAAAAAACACCATACAAGTACGAATTTCATTTACTAAACGACCCTAATACCATTAATGCTTTTGCGCTTCCTGGCGGACAAATTTTCATAACCTATGCGCTATTTTCCCAACTGGAGAACGAAGACCAATTAGCTGGTGTTCTTGGTCATGAGATTGGCCATGTGTTAGGCCGGCACAGCGCAGAACGAATTGCGGAAAGCGAGTATTGGCAAGGCTTAACTACAGCTGGGGCTGTTGGTGCCGATATGGGAGGGCTAATAAGCGGTATTGGACAAAATACATTGTTAACAAACGGACGTGACGACGAATTAGAAAGTGATGATTTAGGTGTTAAATTCATGATAAAAGCAGGATACAACCCTCAAGAAATGATAGGAGTCATGGAAATTTTAAAAGCAGCAGCCGGACCGAATCGTGTTCCTGAGTTTCAAAGCACCCACCCAGATCCAGACAACCGCATTGACAAAATAAAAGAAGCTATTGAAAAATATAGCACACAATAAAACTACAAAAGCCCTTACTAAGGGCTTTTGCAGCGAGTGACTAACTCAAATAATTATTAAATTCTTTAGATTATTTTTTTCTATTGGCCTTGGCTTCTGCTAAGGCCTCTTTAATAATGGCTGCAGCATCGTCTGCACCATGCAACTCAGCATATTTTAAGGCTGTTTTTCTTTTATCGCATCGTGCCTTTAAATCTGCGCCATGAGCAATTAACAGTTTCAATATTTCGGTTCTGTTGTATTTTGCTGCATACATTACCGGCGTCATGCCATTAGACTTAGCATTAACATCGGCCCCCCTTGCAATAAGTTTCTGTACGGTCTCTAAATCGCCTTTAGCAATAGAAACACAAAAAGAATTAACCTTAAAGTATGCCTCAACACTATTATTGGCAATTAAATGTTCTGTGGTAGCATTAGCTGATACAACTGAAAAGCATAATGCGATTGCGGAAATAATGATTGTTTTTTTCATGATGAAAGATTTTAATTTGATTAATTGATTACGTTTTTTGATATACTAAAGAGACGACTTTATTTTAAAACTGTTACACAAAAAAAGTTTTATAACGTATTTTTAACGTTTAATTAGCATAACATTAACGGAATGCAGGCATTTTTAAAAAATCCTAAAAGCCCTTAAAACCACTAGCATTTGAAAGGTTTTTTAACTCTTTTCTGAACAAACTTCGTTATCTTTGCATCATTATAAAATTTTAACAAAAAATGAATAAAAAAGTTATTTTGATGATACTTGATGGCTGGGGAAATTCTCCAGACCCAAAAGTTTCTGCCATAGACCACGCTAACACACCTTTCATAGATTCGCTTTATACCAAATACCCTTTTGCAACGTTACGCACCGACGGCGAGCACGTTGGTTTACCAAAAGGTCAAATGGGAAATAGCGAAGTGGGACATATGAATTTAGGGGCAGGTCGCATTGTTTACCAAGACTTGGCAAAAATTAACAAAGCTATTGAAGAAGATACCTTAAAAGACGAAAAAGTACTTGTTGATGCGCTTAAATATGCTTCAGATAACAATAAAAATGTTCATTTTTTAGGTTTGCTGAGTGATGGTGGCGTTCATGCCCATACCAGCCACCTAAAAGGTTTTATCGACGCAGCTAATAAAGCGGGCGTAAATTCTTTTGTACATGCGTTTACAGATGGGCGTGATGTTGATCCTAAATCAGGCAAAGGCTATGTTGAAGATTTAGAAAACTACATGGAAGGCACAAATGCCAAACTAGCAAGTATTACCGGGCGTTACTACGCAATGGATAGAGACAAACGTTGGGAACGAGTAAAATTAGCCTACGATGCTGTTGTAAATGGTACAGGAACTAAAACGCAAAACGCTGCTGCATCCATTCAAGATAATTACGACAATGATGTTACCGATGAGTTTATAAAACCGTTAATTTTAACAGATAGCGACAACCAACCAGTAGCCACAATACAAAACGACGACGTTGTTATTTTCTACAACTTTAGAACTGATAGAGGCCGGGAATTAACAGAAATGTTGAATCAAAAAGATTTTCCTGAATACGACACAAAAAAACTAGACCTCTACTACGTTACCATTACAAATTACAGTGATGACTTTAAAGGCATTAAAGTTATTTTCAACAAAGACAATATTACCGAAACTATTGGCGAAGTACTATCCAAGAACGGTAAAAAGCAAATTCGAATTGCCGAAACCGAAAAGTATCCGCACGTTACGTTTTTCTTTTCAGGAGGTCAAGAAACACCTTTTGATGGCGAATCTAGAATACTTAAAAATTCACCAAAAGTGGCTACCTACGATTTGCAACCAGAAATGAGCGCTTACGAACTTCGTGATGCTTTAGTTCCTGAACTCGAAAAAGGAGAAGCCAATTTTGTGTGTCTTAATTTTGCAAATGGCGATATGGTTGGCCATACCGGCGTAATGGAAGCCGCAATAAAAGCCTGTGAAGCAGTTGACGCCTGTGCAAAAGACATTATTACCACAGGACTTGAAAATGGATACAGCACATTGTTGATTGCCGACCACGGCAACTGTGAAACCATGATCAATCCCGATGGTTCACCTAACACCGCACATACTACAAACCCAGTTCCTGTAATTTTAATCGATAAAGATTTGAAAGAAATCAAGGATGGCATTTTGGGCGATGTGGCACCTACTATACTAAAACTTATGGGGGTTGAGCAGCCAGCAGCTATGACGCAACACGCATTGGTATAAATTTAAAAAATGTAACTTTGCAAAAATGTAACGCCTTAAATCCAAATGAATTTTAACGACACCCTCATTATTGCTGTTGATTTTGACGGTACCATAGTTGAAGACGCCTATCCCAAAATTGGAAAACCAATGTTGTTCGCTTTTGAAACCTTAAAAAAGCTTCAGGAAGACGGTCATAGGCTCATTTTATGGACATACAGATGTGGTGAAAAGTTGGATGAAGCAGTAGAGTTTTGCAAAAATAACGACATAGAGTTTTACGCGGTTAACAAAAGCTTTCCCGAAGAGGAGTTCACCGATGATGTAAGCAGAAAAATCCATGCCGATTTATTTATTGACGACCGGAACATTGGTGGTTTTCCAGGCTGGGGCGAAATTTACCATATGCTAACAGATGGTTCGGCACAACCGTTGAAAGAAAAAAAGAAAGGGTTTTTCGGGCTTTTTAGTTGATTTAATGTCCAAATTATTTCAAGACAAAAGACGCTTATATTTTAAGTATCTTTGCATCCTGTTAATTGATAGTTATGATTATTGTAAAAACCAGAGAAGAAATCGAATTGATGCGCGAAAGTGCATTAATTGTTTCAAAAACCTTGGGCGAATTGGCCAAAGAAATAAAACCAGGGGTTACTACTTTAGAACTCGACAAAATCGCAGAAACCTGCATAAGAGACCATGGTGCTATCCCTGGGTTCTTGGGGTTATATGATTTCCCAAACACCCTTTGTATGAGTCCCAATTCGCAAGTCGTACATGGTATACCAAACAACGACCCTTTAGTTGAAGGCGATATTATTTCTATTGATTGCGGTGCCTTAAAAAATGGCTTTTACGGTGACCATGCCTATACATTCGCTGTTGGCGAGATTGCTCCAGAAACCGAAAAACTTTTACAAGTAACCAAAGAATCTCTATACATAGGCATTAAGGAATTTAAAGCCAATAACCGAGTGGGTGATGTGGGCTATGCCATTCAAAAATACTGTGAAGACCATGGTTACGGAGTGGTTCGTGAGTTGGTTGGGCACGGACTTGGTAGCACCATGCACGAAGACCCAGAAATGCCCAACTACGGAAAACGGGGCCGAGGCAAAAAATTTATTGAAGGCATGGTTGTGGCTATTGAACCTATGATTAATATGGGCACACAGCGCATCAAGCAACATAACGATGGTTGGACCATCACTACACGCGACGGAAAACCATCAGCTCATTTTGAACACGACGTGGCTCTTATTGATGGCAAACCCGAATTGCTTTCAACCTTTGCTTACATATACGAGGCCTTAGGTATTGAAAGCAACGAAGAAGACGAGTTTAGACAACATGCCTTAGTTTTATAAAATATATGAATCAACTCAAGTTAATTGAGCAGGAATTAGCGCCTTTAAGGGCACAACTAAACAAACACAATCTTTATAAAAACCTTCAGTCGATTGATGATGTTAAAATTTTCATGGAGCAACATGTTTTTGCCGTTTGGGATTTTATGTCGCTTTTAAAAGCATTACAAAATCAACTTACAAACACTTCTATTCCTTGGACACCTGTTTCAAATCCATCAACAGCACGTTTTATTAATGAGATTGTTTTAGGAGAAGAAAGCGACGTGAACGAACTTGGCGAACCCAAGAGTCATTTTGAAATGTATTTGGATGCTATGGACCAAATCGGGGCCAGCACAGAACAGGTTATCAACTTTATTGGCTTGCTAAAAAATGGCACATCGCTGCACCAAACAACATCAGAAGCTATATTAAATACCGAAACATCAGATTTTATTAAATTTACATTCGATGTTATAAATACTGGTAAGCCCCATATCATAGCCTCGGCTTTTACTTTTGGACGGGAAGATGTTATACCTGAAATGTTTTTCCAAATCATCAACCAATCTAAAACCGAAAGCAACACGTACGACAAACTTTCTTATTACCTTAATAGGCATATTGAATTGGATGGTGACGAACACGGACCTTTGTCTTTAAAAATGATAGAAGAACTTTGTGGAGACGATAATCTAAAATGGAAGGAAACCATTAATATAGCCAAGTTTGCCCTGAAACAAAGAATTGCCCTTTGGGATGGTATTTTAAAATTAATAGAACAGAACAAAATGGTTACGGCCAACTGAATACGTTTGAAAAAAGTCTTTAAAATAATTCTAAATCTTGTTCCTAGACCTTTGTTAATCCGGCTAAGTTATTTTGTTCGCCCCATTTTAGCTTTCTTTTTAAAAGGGAAAAAATATACCGACCCCATTGACGGCAAGCGTTTTAAAACATTTTTACCTTACGGATACGGCACCCAACGAAACAATGTACTCTCACCTTCTACGTTAAGTTTAGAGCGGCACCGACTTTTATGGCTGTTTCTGAAAAATGAAACTGATTTTTTTTCGGACAGCAAAAAAGTACTTCACTTTGCTCCAGAGCAAGCTTTCTATAAGCGCTTCAAGAACATGCCAAATTTGGACTACGTAACAACCGACCTAAATTCGCCATTGGCCGACGTAAAAGCGGATATTTGCCACCTACCTTTTACTGATAATGAATTTGATGTTATTTTGTGCAATCATGTTTTAGAGCATATCCCAAACGACACCAAAGCAATGCAGGAACTTTATCGCGTCTTGAAATCTGGAGGTATGGGTATATTCCAAATTCCGCAGGATTTGAACAGGAAAAAAACTTTTGAAGACGACAGTATTACCGACAAAAAAGAACGCGCCAAAATTTTTGGTCAATACGACCATGTTCGGGTTTACGGCCGCGATTATTTCGACAAGTTACGTTCTATTGGATTTAGGGTTGAAGAGGTTGATTATACGTCCAAACTTTCCGCGGAAGCGATAGAAAAATACTGCTTGGCAAAAGGCGAAATTATTCCTGTGGTTTATAAATAAAATTGTTAAAATGGCACAACAAATTTTTATCGTTACTGGGGCTTTTTTTGGCATGCTCGCCATTATAATTGGGGCTTTTGGTGCTCATGCCCTAAAAAGCATATTATTAGAAGGTCAACAAAAAAGCTTTGAAACAGGTGTAAAACACCAAATGTACCACGCTTTAGTGTTGCTCATACTTGGCTTTAACCCAGAATTTTCATCCACAGGTATGTATTGGTGTTTCACCTTAGGAATTATCTTGTTTTCGTTTAGTATTTACGGACTTGTTTTGAGTGATGCCAAAGGCAAAAAAATAAATATTCTCGGCCCCATACACCCATTGGCGGTTTGTTTTTTGTCTTGGGTTGGGCTTTAATAATTTTCAAAGCTATTTAAAACTTTTACTCTGGAAATCCGTTTAGTGACAAAGTTTCAAACGCTCCTTTTTCGTTTTCAAAAATTAAAAACACTTTTAGCTCGGGATGCATTTTTAAAAAGGTTTTTACGCTTTCAATACCCATGGCTTTAAAAGCGGTTGCATAGGCATCGGCAGTCATGCAATTATCGGCTATAACCGAAATGCTCAATAAATTGGTTTTGCTCGGGTAACCCGTTTTGGTATCGATAATATGAGCGTAGCGATTACCGTTTTCATCAACTTTAAACTTTCGATATGTGCCTGAAGTGGCCATGGCCGCATCCTTTAAAGTGATGACTTTTAAAATAGATTGTGTACCATCAAAATGGGGTTGCTCTACCCCTAATTTCCATGGGACATTTTTCTCTGCGTTTATGCCTCCCGCCCTAATTTCACCGCCTATTTCAACCAAATAGTTGTTTATGTTTTGACCTTCTAAAAATTCGGCAATTACATCGACACCGTAACCTTTTGCAATGGCATTAAAATCTATAAATGTCCCGTTTGGCTTAGCAATATGATGGTTTTTTAATGTCACTTTATCAAAACCCACATATACCATTAAGCTATCTATTTTTAAGCTGTCAAGGTTAGCGATTTTCCCTTTGGGGCCAAAATCCCATGCGTTCACCACAGCTCCGATGGTGGGATCGAAAGCACCTTCGGTGGTCTTAAATATTTCTTTTGAAGCTTCAAAAACTTTAATAAAATGGGCATCAACCGCAACAGCCTCATTTCGGTTTAATTTTGAAATATCAGATTCTTCGATATAAGTGGACATCGACTGGTTTACAGCATAAAACAAACTGTCAAACTGCTTTTGAAAATTGGTTTCAGAATCGTAAATAACGGAATACGACGTGCCAAAAACAGGTCCTACTATTTTGGTATTTTTAATTTCCTTTTTACATGAAAGTAGTAGTAAAACGACAGAAACGACGAATATTTTTTTCATCTAATTTAAATTGGTTTCAACCACCTGAATGCCGTTATATTCCATAAGGTACTCTTCATTCAAATAAATAGGTTCTTTGTCTCCCTGTAAACTACCAATACCAACACCGGCATAAAGTACTTTAGCATCTTTTTCCCTGGCATGCTTTTTAAAGGTTTCCATCCAAACCACATCGTAATTGTTCGGATTATCTGGCAATATAACCGCCCTTACAATTACAAAGTAATATTGCTGGTTTTTATCAATGCAAACAAACTGCGGGTGTTTTTTTAGCTTACTGTTAACGGCTATAAACTCAAAACCACGTTGCTCTAAATCCTTGCCCACGTGATTCATGGCTAGATTATGTAATTCTTGTTCGGTAAGTGGTCTGCCCATAAGACAAAAATATAAAATCTTACTGAGGTGATGACATCTTAAATTAAATCATTAATTTAAAAACCGTTTAAAAAGCAATAATCCTGAGCGTTTCATGGAAATGAAGAAACACCCCGTATCTAAAAAAATTGGGCTTTTTGTTGGTCCTTTGCTTTTTTTATTAGTTCAATATATTACCCCAGAAATTATTTCAGAAAAAGCCAGTACGGTAATCGCTCTTGCACTTTGGATGGTTTCTTGGTGGGTTACTGAAGCTGTTTCCATATCGGTTACGGCCTTGCTGCCGTTATTGATTTTTCCTCTTTTTGGGGTCATGTCTATGGATAACGTTGGCGCAAATTATGGCAGTCCCATTGTTTTTCTTTTCTTTGGCGGCTTTGTGCTGGCTCTAGCTTTAGAAAAAGTTAATCTGCACAAACGCATAGCCTTGAACATTATAAATTGGACGGGCACTACACCTAACAAAGTTGTTTTAGGGTTTATGATAGCCACGGGGTTTATGAGCATGTGGATTAGCAATACGGCCAGTACAGTGGTTATGCTGCCCATTGCCATGTCGGTTATTAAACTTTTAATTAACAATGCAGACGGATTTACAAAAAAGGACAGGAATTTTGCTTTAAGCATTATGTTGGGCATTGCGTTCTCCGCCAATGCCGGTGGCATAGCAACAGTAATTGGCACTCCGCCCAACTCTGTTTTAATTGGCTTATTGGAAAATGAATACAATATTGAAATCTCCTTTTTAAAATGGATGGTATTGGGGCTACCTTTTTCCATACTCTTAATTGGTATCATTTATTTGGTTTTGGTAAAATGGATGTTTCCTAGCAAGGGTTTAGTGTTTAATGCTTCAAAAGACTTTATTGGTGAAGAACTAAAAAAACTAGGTAAAACTTCCAAAAAGGAAAAACATGTTTTAACCGTTTTTAGTGTTATTGTTTTTCTATGGATATTTAGAAGCCCAATCAATACGCTCATTCCTGGTTTAGCGCTTTCTGACACCATTATAAGCGTTCTAGGGGCCGTAGCATTATTTGCCGTTCCTTTCAATTTGTCTAAAGGTGATTTTGTCCTGAAATGGAACGATACACAAAAATTGGCTTGGGGAATTTTAGTTCTTTTTGGTGGTGGCTTAGCTTTGGCCAGAGGTATGTCGGCTAGCGGTATAGTTGATGTTGTGGCAAATATCATTTCCAACAGTAATATCAGCATTTTGGTAATGGCATAATTACTTATCGTCTTAATGCTGTTTATGACCGAACTGATGAGCAATGTGGCCTTAACCGCAGTATTAGTTCCCGTTGTTGCCGGTATTGCTTTGGGTTTAGATATTCCAATGTTGTATTTATTAATTCCTGTAACCATAGCAAGTAGTTGTGCCTTTATGTTGCCTATGGCCACACCGCCTAACGCTATTGTTTTTGCCAGTGGTTACATTAAAGTGAGCGAAATGGCTAAAGCGGGCTTCATTTTAAACCTTATTTCGATACTTTTACTCCTACTACTTTTCAAAATATGCCTACCATTAATATTTTAAGTTGTTCTGTAATTCCGCTTAAGAAACATCATTAAGTAATTCACCCATTAATATGTTGTGAAAATAATTTCTAACAACTGTATCAGTATTTTTTGTAACTTTATTACAGAAATAAAATATGTCTCCCTAACATTAATCAATACTTAATTAAATAATAGCAGCTTATTTAATTTAATGTTAACATATTATACTTCTGTAATGAAAATAAAAAAAGGAAGCTTTTGGGAGTTATCAATATTCTTTTTTACTACTGGGCTTTTATTCTCTCAAAGCCAAATCACGTCGAAAAACGCAAACATTTTCGGAAAATTACTGGACGAAAACAATAAAGAAATAGTTTATGCATCAGTAATGTTATTCCAAAATGATTCTACTTTAGTAAAAAGTAGCATTAGTGAAGATGACGGCAGTTTCCGATTTTTAAATGTTCAACCCGGAACATATTCTGTATCTGTAAGCCATATTGAATTTGAATCGTACCAATCAAATATTTTTATATTAGAATCTTTTCAAAATAGAACACTTCCCGATATCATTTTACAAACGGCTAACAATACATTAGACGAGGTTCTTGTTACCCACAAAAAAGCATTGGTAGAAGTAAAGCCAGATAAACTTGTATTTAATGTATCTAGTAGCCCAAGTGCTTCAGGCACTAATGGTTTAGATTTACTAAAAATATCACCAGGGATTAACTTAGACATAGATAACAACATTACTCTATTGGGAAAAAATAATGTACAAGTGTATTTTAACGGAATACAATCAAGGTTGTCTGGTAATGATCTAACTAATTTTTTACAGAGTTTAACCTCGGATGTCATAGATTCAATAGAAATTATTTCAAATCCACCAGCAAAATATGATGCCGAAGGTACCGGAGGTATTATTAACATTCGCCTAAAAAAAAACGTAGCTACGGGTTTTAATGGCAACGTATCTTCTAATTTTACAAAGGGTATAGAGTATAAGTATAATAACAACTTGTCTTTAAATTTTGGAGGAGAAAAAATAAAAACCAATTTTAATATAACCCAATCACATAATAACAATGTAGAGTTTTTTGACGATGACAAACAACAAAATAATGCTCTTTTACTTTTAGACTCAAAAGAAAACAAAATAAGAAATGGCTATAATATTGGGTTTGGACTAGAAGCAGCAGTATCAGAAAATCACACCCTAAATTTTAGTAGCAGAGCTATTTTTAATTTTAGTGACAATGCCCTAAATAGTAATACGGATATTTATCAGGACTCTCCAAGAGAATTTATAGAAATTCTTAATTCAAAATCTCTTCTCGACGGAACATCTCATAATTATATTTTTAATTTAAATCACCTTTGGAAAACGGGGAAAGCTTCAACTTTAAGTTCCAATGTAAGTGTAGGTGACTATACTACCGAAAGAAACACATTTCAACCAAACACCTATTTTGAGCCCGATGGCACAACTGTAAAAAATACCACAGATAGGTCTTTTGATGCCAATACAGACATTAATTTATGGTCGGCCAAAATAGATTACGACAAAGAATGGAAAAAACTAACCTTATCTGCAGGAATGAAATACGCCCATATCATTACAAAGAATGGCTTTGCTTTCTACAATTTTGAAAATGATAATCCTGTTTTAGATCCCAATAAAAGTAATGATTTTAATTACACCGAAAATGTTACAGCAGTGTACGCCAACCTAAACTTTAAACTAAGCACCAAAATAGCTCTCAATACAGGCTTAAGGATGGAAAACACTAAATCAAGGGGACTGCTTACAAGCAGCATTGATATTGATAATAAAGATGTTAAGAGAACATACACCGATTTTTTTCCGAATTTGGGGCTTTCATTTGATGACAAAAAAAACAATAGCTTGAGTTTAAACATAGGAAGAAGAATTACAAGACCTAACTATCAAGACTTAAATCCCTTTGAAAATCCCACAAGTCAACTTACGGTGTGGAAAGGAAACCCATTCCTTAAGCCCAATTATATCATGAATTATCAACTATCTTATGCTTATAAAAGTAAACTTATTGTAACAACTTCTTACAGTAAGACCAAAGACTTTTTTGCTAGAATAGTAGAAGTTCTAGATGGCAATAACACTCAAATTATCCCCAGAAACATGCAAAAATCCAATAACTATGCATTATCAATGAGTTATTCTATAAAAGCAGTCAAATTTTGGGATATCCTTATTTTTGGCAATTTGGCTTATCAAACTTATAACGGTAATGTAGAAGATAATATCATTGACTTAAAAAACACCTTTTGGGATTACCGCATTCAAAACAATATTAAACTTCCTCATAATATTTTATTCGATATTACTTTCAATCAATGGAGCAAATGGGTATGGAGAGGTTCTGCTTTTATTGAAGGCAACAAAAGATTCGATTTTGGACTGCGAAAAGACTTTTATGGAAAAAAGCTACAAATACGAATAACAGGAAGTGATATTTTTAGAACAGCTACCGATTACCCCTATTTTTTAGACTACGGTGGTTTAATTTTAAATGGCGTTTATACAAATGACAACCAACGCTTTGGGTTGGGTGCCACCTATAAGTTTGGAAACCAAAAAGCAAAAAACAAGAAAAAAGCCGATAGTGCCTTAGATGATGAACTAAATAGAATCTCCGATTAAATAAACTTGGTCAAAACAAGAATTAAACTTGTTCATTATAATAAACAACTGTTGTTTCAGATTTTATTTAAATAACATAAAACAAATTATTTTTTGTAAATTAATACAGTATAACCATTTTCTTCTCTAATGAAAACAGTAAGTCGATTCGATAAGGCAATAAAAAAACTATACAGTGCATTTCATAATGACACATTAAACCCTGAATGCTGTAAACAATGTGCAGTGGGAAACATTTTGGATAACATGGAGAGTTGGAAACACTTTTCTGATGACCACGGAAGTTTAAAGCTGAATTATATTGGTCAAGTTAATCAAGCGTTTGGCAAGCGTTTTAACGGCTACACACCTGTAGAGTTATTAAATATAGAACACAACTTTTTAAAAGCCTGTGGTTATCAATTACCTTATCAACATTCAAATTTTAAGCCCAAAAATCCCACCGACAAAAATGTTTTGTTTGATGGCTTGGTAGCTGTTATTACTTATTTATGTAAATTGGACGGCATACCAAACGTAATGGATTATTACAAACTTTTTGAAACAAACAGCACCTTACCTATTAACAACATCGATACATCAAAAATAAAAGTAGCGCCCCTTCCCTATTAAAAACCAGAAGTTTACATAAAATACACTATCTTTATATACCCCTTCTTTAAAGAAAAGTAACTTATTAACCAACCAATTATATGAAACCAGCTATTTTAATTTTTGGGGTAGCACTTTGCGCTATTTTGAATGCTTGCAACTCAAATTCGAAGGACAAGAAAACTTCTGAATTTGATTATGAACCTGTAAAGGAAATTACAGTCGACCCGAGCGAACGAGGCAAATACCTAGTAGACACCAACGGATGTCACGACTGCCATACACCTAAAAAGTTTTCAGAAAAGGGAATGGAAGAAAACCAAGATTTGTTGTTGTCGGGACACCCGTCAGGTGAAAAATTAGCCCCATATGATGCTAAAACGGCAAAATCTTATGTGCTTTTTTCAATGGGACTTACATCTACAACTGGGCCTTGGGGAACTTCCTTTGCAGCTAATTTAACCCCAGATGAATCGGGCATTGGCACTTGGACTGAAGAACAATTTATTAATTGCATTAGAAAGGGGCTTTATAAAGGTCTTGAGGGCAGCAGACCCCTACTTCCTCCAATGCCTTGGAAACACTATTCGAATTTTACAGATGATGACCTAAAGGCTATTTTTGCTTATCTAAAAAGCGTGAAACCTGTAGAAAATGTGGTTCCGGCACCCATACCACCAACTATTTAAAATTATCCTACCATTATAAAAAAAGCCAACACTAATTAGCGTTGGCTTTTTATCTATTTTAATCTATCCCAGTTAACACTGAGATTAATTAGTGTTTATCCACCAAAATCATCAAATCTGATGTTCTCGTCTGGAATTCCAAAATCCTCTCCCATTTTCTGAACTGCTTTGTTCATTAATGGCGGTCCACAGAAATACAATTCTATATCTTCAGGAGTATCGTGTTTGCTTAAATAATTATCGATCACACAATTGTGGATGAATCCTACGAAACCATCTCCTTCTTCATCATGTATGTCCTTTTTAACCTTCCAGTTATCTTCTGGTAACGGTTCAGACAGGGCTAAGTAGAACTTAAAGTTAGGAAATTTACGCTCCAAATCATAGAAGTGCTCTAAGTAGAACAACTCTCGTTTAGAACGACCACCGTACCAATACGTTACGGTTCTTCCTGTTTCTAAAGTTTTGAATAAGTGGTATAAGTGCGAGCGCATTGGTGCCATACCTGCTCCTCCACCTACGTAAAGCATCTCGGCATCACTCTCGTTAATAAAGAATTCACCGTAAGGTCCAGAAATAGTTACTTTATCACCTTTCTTTCTTGAGAAAATATAAGATGAAGCCACACCTGGATTAACATCCATCCAACCATTTTTGTTTCTATCCCATGGCGGCGTTGCAATACGTACATTCAACATAATATCCCGACCTTCAGCTGGGTAGGAAGCCATTGAATAGGCTCTTTCAACAACCTCATCGTTTTTCATCACTAAAGGCCAAAGACCAAATTTATCCCATTCTTCTTGAAATTTATCTGGTGTTTCATGCTCTTCGGGATGCGCAGTGATATCGATATCTGAATATTTAATTTCACACGGTGGAATTTCAATTTGA
The DNA here is from genome assembly GCA_022749295.1 of Flavobacteriaceae bacterium GSB9. Classification (NCBI taxonomy): domain Bacteria; kingdom Pseudomonadati; phylum Bacteroidota; class Flavobacteriia; order Flavobacteriales; family Flavobacteriaceae; species Flavobacteriaceae bacterium GSB9. Next base: position 3,214,473 of record CP062007.1, on the reverse strand, counting down.
ATATATCCTCCCGCTTTGTAATTCATATCCTCAGGGATACGCACTACGAATTCCTTAATGAAGGATGCCACATTATAGTTACGAACAACTTCGGCTTCCCATTTTTTAATACCAAAAACTTCTTCAGGAATGGTAATTTCCATATCCTGTTTTACTTTTACCTGGCATGCCAAACGCGCTCCATGCTGTAGTTCTTTTCGTGTAAAGTGTGGCGTCTCTGTTGGAAGTGCTTCACCGCCACCTTCTAACACATGGCACTCACATTGAATACACGTTCCACCACCACCACATGCAGATGGCAAAAATATTTTCTGGTTACCCAAAGTTGATAAAAGCGACCCCCCTGAGCTTACTTCTATTTCTTTTTCACCATTAATTTTTATAGTTACCGGACCAGACGGCGATAGCTTTTGTTTTACGAATAATAACAACCCCACCAATAGTAGAGTCACTACTAAAAAGGCCGCTACGGTTGCTAAAATTGTTCCTAATGTACCTGCTGCTAATATCATATTACTCGTTTATTGTAGTCGTGTTTTTAGCTAATTTGTTGTCTTGTTTTTCTTTTACTTGCTCAACGTTTGCAGTCTCGGTTTTCTCTTTACCTTCATCGTCACCACCTGTTAACATACCACCAAAACTCATAAAACCAATGGCCATTAAGCCTGTAATGATAAACGTGATTCCTAAACCTCTTAATGGTGCAGGAACGTTAGAATAGCGTATTTTTTCACGAATGGCTGCAATGGCTAAAATAGCCAAGAACCAACCAATACCTGAAGAAAAACCATAATTAAAAGCTAAACCGATGGTTTCTATTTCTCTAGACTGCATAAAAAGTGATCCACCAAGAATGGCACAGTTTACCGCAATAAGCGGCAAGAAAATACCTAAAGAGTTGTATAGTGATGGTGAAAACTTCTCGACAACAATTTCTACCAATTGCACCATAGTTGCAATCGTTGCAATAAACATAATAAAGGAAAGGAAACTTAAATCGTAATCAGCATACTCGGCTCCCAACCATTTTAAAGCACCCGGTTGTAAAATATATTGGTCTAATAACCAGTTTACCGGTACGGTTACAGCCAAAACGAAAATTACGGCTGCCCCTAGACCAACTGCGGTACTTACCTTTTTAGATACAGCAAGGTATGAACACATTCCTAAGAAGGTGGCAAATACCATGTTATCTATAAATATTGATTTGAAAAATAATTCTATATGTTCCATATGTTTTTAGTATTCAGTATTCAGTATTCAGTATCCAGTAGAGCTCACTGTGACCGCCAACTGTTTTACTAATTTTAATGATCTTCTATTAAATCTTTGTTTTTACTGCGTTGTACCCAAATAATGATTCCAACCACGATTAATGCCATTGGCGACAACAACATAAACCCGTTATTTTCATAGCCTATAGCATACAATCCGGTTTTCTCTATAGGATCTCCCAAAACTTTAAAGCCCAATAAAGTACCTGAACCTAGAAGCTCCCTAAAGAAACCTACTATAATAAGAATAACACCATAACCTAAAGCATTACCAATACCGTCTAAGAACGATTTCCAAGGACCATTACCTAATGCAAAAGCCTCAAAACGTCCCATGATAATACAGTTTGTAATAATTAATCCAACAAAAACCGAAAGTGTCTTACTCAATTCGTAGGCAAAAGCTTTTAAAACTTGGTCTACAATAATTACAAGAGCAGCTACTACCGTTAGCTGAACGATAATTCTAATTTTTGATGGTATAATGTTACGCATTAAAGAAATAACAACGTTACCAACGCCCAATACGAACATTACCGAAATAGCCATTACAATAGAAGCTTTCAACTCTGCTGTAATTGCCAAAGCCGAACAAATACCCAAAACCTGAATGGTAATTGGATTATTATCCGCTAAAGGATCGGTTATTAATTTGGCATCTTTTTTTGATAAAAGTCCCATACGTTTTAGTTGTTTTTAAGATTATCGAAATAAGGCTTATAAAGCTTAAGGTCGCTTTTAATCATAGCTGTAACGCCATTACCTGTAATGGTTGCTCCAGCAATAGCATCTACCTCATTATCTGTTTTATTTTCATTTTTTGGATCGGCATTTCCTTTAGCTACTTCAACTCCCTTAAAGTTCCCATTTTCTCCCAAAAGGTGCTCTCCAATAAAGTCGTCCATAAAAAAACGCTCTTTGATATTGGCACCCAAACCTGGTGTTTCCCCTTTGTGGTCAAAATAAGCGCCTTGAATTACCATGTTTTTATCCATGGAAATATAGCCCCAAATGGCATCCCAAAGCCCTTTACCATAAATAGGTGCTATATAATACATCTGTCCATCCTTTTCGCCAACAAACAATGGCAACCTTCTTTTTGAAGCATCACCTTTAGCTTTTTCTTTTTTGATATCGATTAAGTACGCCTCATCGTTCTCGGATACGTTACCATCTTCAATAACAATTTGCTTGATAATGTACTTATTAAACAATTCTGGAGCTACATCAGTGGAAACAAAGTTGGCACTGTTTTCATCGTTTTCGTTAACCCCCATGGCGTAAAGAATGTTTTGTTGTTTTTCCAACTCTACATTCTTGGTTATTGTAGGCTTGAGAGAAGCTGCCGTAAAGGCCAACAATGCGCCTACTACGATTACCATTCCTATGGCAAACAATATGGTATATACGTTGCTATCTGTTTTATTACTCATTTTTAAGCTGTTTTTGCCTTTAAACGTTTCATTCTTTTCTTAACATTACCCTGTACTACGTAATGGTCTATTGTTGGTGCAAATACGTTCATCAATAAGATGGCCAACATCACACCTTCTGGGTAAGCAGGGTTGAACACACGGATTAAAATCGAGATAAAGCCAATTAAAAACCCATAAATCCATTTCCCTTTGTTGGTTTGCGAAGCGGTTACTGGGTCGGTTGCCATAAATACAGTACCAAAAGCAAAACCACCAATTAATAAGTGGTGCCAGAATTCGGTACTCATTAAACCGTAAAATTTACTACTTTCTGAAATCCAACCTGCATTTACAACACCATTGAATATTAAGCCCATAACAAGCGCTCCTATTACAGAAGACAACATAATCCTCCAGCTACCTATTTTGGTAAAGATTAAAAATAAGCCTCCTATAAGGATTAAAAATGCCGATGTTTCACCTATTGAGCCGGGTATCATTCCAAAGAACATATCGGCTAAGGAATAACCCGCTTCGTTCCCTTGGGCCAAACTACCTAAAATGGTTTCACCAGAAATGGCATCAACATTAGCACCACCAGCTATTTCCTGAGTGCGCTCTACTGCTCCGTGCACCCATACTTTATCTCCAGACATCCAAGTTGGATATGCAAAAAACAAGAATGCTCTAATCGTTAAAGCCGGATTAAGTATGTTCATTCCCGTACCTCCAAAAATTTCTTTTCCTATTACAACGCCAAAGGCCACAGCAACTGCCAACATCCAAAGCGGCAAATCTACAGGAACAATTAGCGGCACAAGCATACCGGTTACTAAATACCCCTCTTCTACTTCGTGTCCTTTTATCACAGCAAATAAGAATTCAATCGCTAAACCTACACCGTAAGACACAATAACAAGCGGTAATACTTTCCAAAGACCTACAACAAGATTATCCCAAGTCCAGAACGATGACCCCAAAAACCCATCGGCCGATTGGATATCACCTAATGCCAAATGATGTTGGTAACCCGCATTGAACATACCAAAGATTAAACACGGCACCAATGCCATGATAACTGTATTCATGGTACGTTTTAAATCGTCTGCCGCTTTAATATGCGTACCACCATGGGTCGTTTCATCTGGTAGAAATAAGAACGTATGCAATGCATTGAAAGCAGGAGCCATTTTTTTGTTCCTGTACTTTCTTTTTAAAATATGTAATCTCTTTTTCAGTTTCATTATCCTATCTCTTTAAGCATTAAATCTAGGCCTTCTCTTATTATTTTTTGATGTGGTTGTTTAGACACACAAACAAATTCTGTTAATGCAAAATCTTCTGGTGCAACCTCGTACATTCCTAACGCTTCCATTTCATCCAAATCTTTATACATACAAGCTTTTAAGGTCTGCATTGGATATATATCCAAAGGAAAAACTTCTTCGTAGTTTCCTGTTACTACAAAAGCTCTGTGCTCGCCATTTGTATTAGTATCCAAATCGTACTTTTTCTTCGGGTTTAACCACGAAAAAGTAAATGCTCTAGTGGTTGAAACCTTATCGAATACAGGTTTGTTCCAACCAAATAGTTCGTAATCATCACCTTCAGGAATTACTGTAATAATATTGCTGTAATAGTCTAGACTGCCATCTGGCTTAACTTCTTTTCCAGTCAATACATTACCAGATATAATACGGTCTTCACCTCTTTTGTGTACACCATCTTGGTCTACTATGGTAGAAACATCGCTTCCGATTAGCGTTTTGAAGTATTTTGGTTTTTTAACCGAAGAACCGGCCAAAGCAACGATACGCTCGGCATTGAACTTCCCTGTTAACAACAACTCTCCAATAATCACCAAGTCTTGTGGATTAACGGCCCAAACCGTTTCGCCTTTGTTGACAGGGTCTATTTTATTGATTTGCGTGCCAACATTTCCCGATGGGTGCGGCCCCGAAACCTTGTGCAAGGTAATACCCGACAAACCTGCAAGCGGAGAATTGGAATCCTTACCAACAGAAACATGAACTTTTCCTTCGGTAAGCTTTCCTAAGGCAGTAATTGCAGCTTGCAACTCAGTCTCTTTACCTTTAAGTGTAAAATCCAAATCGGCTGCTAATGGTGCACTTGCATAACCAGAAATAAAAATAGCTTTTGGCGATTTATCTGGGTTTGCAATAACGTCGTACGGACGCTGTTTAATAAAAGGCCAACAACCCGATTTTAAAAGATGTGCTTTTAATTCTTCCGGCTCGGCAGCCTCGAAATTGAATTTACCAAAATCTTCACAAACCTGAGTCTTATCTGCTTCGATTTTGATAGCATCAATTCGTCTTTTTGGCCCTCTAACAATCTCAGTTACTTTTCCAGAAACTGGAGATACAAATTTCACAGCCTCATTACTTTTGTTATAAAATAAAACGCCCCCAGCTTTAACTGAGGTACCTTCTCTTGCAACAAGTTTTGGTGTAACGCTATGAAAATCTTCTGGTCTTACGGTGCAATATTCACTGATAGTAGCCTGTTCAACGGTTTTTTCAGCTTCACCTTTAAGTTTAATGTCCAGACCCTTTTTAATACGAATGTCGTTTGACATATTTATTTTTATTGAAATTAGTTGTCTAAAAATCGCTGCAAAAATACGAATTTCTTCAGTAAAAAAATGCAATGTTTTACAGAGTTTGTTATTTGTATTCATTCTAAATAATCAAATATCCAAAAGGCATAGATTTTGCATATCTTTACATTTTTTACACCAAAAACCACATGAAAGACATCCTAACATTCAGCTTGTTTACAACTATTGTATCTATTTGCGGGTTTGCGCAAGTAGAAGAAACAGTACCGCCCGATTATATTAAAACAATAAATTTTAAGGGCGACACACCTGAAACCCAATTGCCAATTCTGAAACTAGGCGAGTACTTGGTTTTAGAGTTTGATGCTCTTAATGGGAATGAAGACGACTTTTATTATAAAATCGAGCACTTTAACTACGATTGGACACCTTCTGTTTTGGTACGTTCAGAATTTATGGATGGCTTCGACAACCAACGTATTCGCGATTACGAAAACTCATATAACACTTATCAGATCTACTCCCATTATAAATTGACGATTCCTAATAGTTTCACCAAAGCACTCAAAGTATCAGGGAACTATTTACTCTCCATTTACGACACCAGTGGCGAGCTTGTGTTTTCACGAAAGTTTATGATTTATGAAGACAAATCGAATGTTGGCGTAAGCATAAAACGCTCAAGGGACATACAATATATCGAGGAAAAACAACGGGTCGATATCGTAATAACCCCACGGGGCATGCGGCTAAACAATCCCAAACAAACCGTAAAAGCCATGATTATTAAAAATAACAATTTGCACAATGTTATTTCCAATTTAAAACCACAATACACTATAGGCAATCAGCTCATTTACAAATACGATACCGAAACCAGTTTTTGGGGTGGAAACGAGTATTTTTTCTTTGAAAACAAAGATGTTAGAGCGGCCAATACCGGCATTCAGTTTATCGATTTAAAAGACCTTTACCACAACCACCTTTACACCAATATTGTTCGTGCTAACCGGCCGTACACCTACAACCCCGACATTAACGGAAATTACGTTATTCTAAATATCGATGCTGAAAACCCCAGCATTGAAGCTGATTATGTTTGGGTACATTTTTCGTTGGAAGGGAAAGAACAACTAATTGGCAAAAACATCCATGTTTATGGAAATTTTAACAATTACGTTATCGATGAGTCTACAAAACTAGAGTATGATGATACCAACAACGTTTTTAAAAAACCCATTTTATTGAAACAAGGGTTTTATAATTACAAGTATGTTGTGGTTAATGGTGACGGTAGCATTGACGAAGGCCTTATAGATGGAAATTTCTACCAAACTGAAAATAATTATAAAGTTTTGGTTTATTATAGAGATTTAGGCGCTCGTTACGACCAAATTATCGGAATTGGTGAAGGCAACTCGGTTAATATCTCGAACTAATCGCTCATTTCAACTAATATTTTAACGATAGATGTTAAATTTTATCAAATCAACTTAATTTTAATTATTTTAGCACCCCAAAACGCTTTGTATATCAATAGTTAACATGGTTCAACAAGTTACAAAAGGCATTAAAATTTCGGTAGAAACCAATTACGAAGGCTCATTTTATAAAAATTATAAAATACAGTACGCCTTTGGCTATACCATAACCATTGAAAACCAAAGCAAAGATTCTGTACAACTCAATGCACGCCACTGGGAAATTATGGATGCGCTCAACAACATTGAGACCGTTTCGGGCGAAGGCGTTATTGGTAAAAAACCAGTTTTAAAACCTGGCGAATCGCACACCTACACTTCGGGGTGCTTACTAACATCGCCTTTTGGCGCTATGCAAGGCCATTACAGTATGGTAAACTTCACAACTACAAAAAAGTTTTTGGTAACCATTCCTACTTTTAAGCTCAGCGCGCCATTTGCTATAAATTAGCCGCCACCCTAAAGAAGGCTCAATCACTCTTTTTTACCAATCTTCAAAATGGTAAAACTATTCCTTTCTATTAAATCGAAATACTTTACCATTTTGTTTAACATGGAAAAATTTACAGTTTGAATAATGCACAAACTCAAATTCGGAAAAGTAATCGAACCCTTCATCTTCAATCCAAAACACATCTTGCACATCTATATTCCCGTATGGAGAAATACGCTTAAAATGATACTCTACAGTGTGTCCATTATGGTATAATTCAAACCAAGCACCTGCCGCAATACCCGATAACCATTGGGCATTATCGTGCAATCCATCAACAAATTTAGGCTTTAAAGTTCCAACAAAATTTGGTACGTGGTTCTTTAGTTGGTCTAAAAAGCACCGTATATTTACGCTAGTTTGCGATTCTTTAAATTCTGAAATCACACCATTTTCCGAAACTTCATAAACACGATTTTCGGTAGTGGCCAACACTACATTCCCCACCGTACTTGGTGTAAACCATTTCGATTTTTCAAGTTTCTTTTTTATCGTTTTATCGGTAACAGAAGCTATTAAACTATCGGTAACAAAACGGGCGCAATTACAGGCGTTCTTTATAAAAGCTGCATACCTAATAAAATGCTTATTTTGCATTTGGGTAATGTGCGCTCTTGCCTTTTTATAATCTACGGCATCGCAAACTGAAGCTATTAGTTTACCGTCGCCATGAGTCAGTTTTGGGTTTGTAGCTAAAAACCTTAAAATTTCATCTAAATTAGAAATTTTACCGTTTTCGATATTAGCTTTGAGCGGAAAATCGAGTTCGTTGTCGGTATCTTTTCCGCGAACACGACCTGTTGGCTCGGGAGTAATGTAACGACCAAAATCGTGGTACTCTAAAAGACCCGTTTCCTTATTTATCAATACCAATGCCGCATGGCCGGCACGCAAGTAGTTTTTTTTACCTATCCCCACATAACGCAAAAAAGGCGAAAACCATTCCTTTGAAACCATTACAATGGTTTCTGGGTAGGCCAGGGTTAAAATAATTCCGGTATTATTCATTTACAGTTTCGGGAAGTTTAAACAGTACTTTAGAGGCCTTATTGTTTTGAAGATTTTTATAAGCCATTTCCACCTTCTTTTTTTGCTTAACCACTTGAGTGATACTGGTAGTTTTCACAAATCCACGATCCATAATAACGCCATAATCATTATTGCCATTGCCCGCAGTTTTGTGAAATGCAATAAGCGTATCGGCACTTAGTGCATTATTCTTTTTAAATTCTTCGAACCATTGTAACCGTTCTGCTTTCATTTTTGGAGAATATAAGGTTGAAGAGGACCACATTTTTATTTCCATGGGTAAATCTCTAAAGTATTTTTTTTTGCCATCCCAAACCCATTCAATAAATTTTAAGCCTGTATTCCAATCGGCTATTACCATAGTAAATGGCTCTACGTTTTCTAAATCGTAAATGGCTGTTGTTTCAAAGGCATTTTCCGCGGCCAAAATATCTTTTGCTATAAGGCCTCGGCTTTTCCCTTTTTCTAATTGCCGTTCATGGTATTCAAAACCGCCGTTCAATACACAAACCACCCGTTTTTTTTCACTTACCCCCACCCATGTTCCACCAGACTGCTCATCTTTTGGAAATAGCAGTTTAGCACCTTGAAATGTATAAAAACTGGGTGCTAGTGAGTTTCTATCGGGTGCCTCATCCCTATTTGTGGTTAACACAAAATCGTTGTTTTCTAATGGAAAAATGGTTACGGTACACATAAAACCTGTAGTCTTAAAACAGATGAGCAACTTACAAAAAATTAATAAACTTCGATAAGTGTTTAACACACCGGGATTATATAAATCATGCGAAAATCGTTAGTTTTGTTATCATTTGATAAGTATTTTTATACCAAAATTTAATACTGAAAAATCATGGGAGAAGGTTTCTTTAACGTACCAATCGCCAAAAACGAGCCAATACAATCTTACGCCCCCGGTACACCCGAACGCCAAGCTGTTTTGGAAGCTTATGAAACTATGTATAACAGCCAAATTTACATACCACTGTATATTAATGGCAAATATGTTACTACCACCCGCACACAAACCATTACGCCTCCCCACGAACACCAACATATTGTTGGGCAGTATTATTTGGCTGAAGAGGAGCACATCGAAGACGCTATTTCAAGCGCTCTAGAGGCCAGAAAAGTTTGGAGCCGAACACCTTGGGAACACCGTGCAGGCATTTTTTTAAAGGCAGCTGAATTGATTGCCGGCCCATACCGTGCCAAAATAAATGCCGCGACCATGTTGGGGCAGTCGAAAAACATTATTCAATGCGAAGCCGATGCGGCCTGCCAGCTCATAGACTTCTTGCGTTTTAACGCGCAGTTTATGACGGATATTTACACACAACAGCCCGAAAGCACCAACGCTGCATGGAACCGCATGGAATACCGTCCGTTGGAAGGCTTCACCTATGCCGTTACGCCGTTCAATTTTACTTCTATTGCTACCAACCTTCCCACCTGTATGGCTCTCATGGGCAACGTAGTGATTTGGAAACCGAGTGACAACCAAGTCTATTCGGCAAAAATTGTTATTGACGTTTTGGAGAAAGCCGGGTTGCCTCCAGGCGTTATAAACGTTGTGTTTGGTGACCCCGAGATGATTACCAAAACGGTACTATCCAATCACCATTTTTCTGGGCTACATTTTACAGGTTCCACCTCCGTATTTAAAGAATTATGGAAACAAATAGGCAACAACATTACGCACTATAAAACCTATCCTCGTATTGTAGGTGAAACCGGAGGGAAAGGCTTTGTTTTGGCCCACCATTCGGCCGCACCCAAAGAAGTAACCACAGCCCTATCGAGAGGCGCTTTTGAGTTTCAAGGTCAAAAATGCAGCGCGGCATCACGCGCCTACATCCCCAAAAGCATTTGGAACGATGTAAAACAACAGCTTTTAAACGATGTAAAATCCTTTAAAATGGGTGCACCCAATGATATGGGGAATTTTATTAACGCCGTAATTCACGAAAGAGCCTTCGATAAACTGGCCAAATACATTGATAACTCTAAAACCGACAAAGAAGTAGAAATTATTGCCGGCGGCACCTACGATAAAAGCAAAGGGTATTTTGTTGCTCCCACGGTTATGGTAACCCGAAATCCTAAGTACGTTACCATGTGCAAAGAATTATTTGGCCCTATAGTTACCATTTACGTTTACGAGGATAACGCTTACGCGGAAACCTTGCAACTAATCGATGAAACGAGCGACTATGCATTGACTGGAGCCATTTTTGCTACCGACCGGTACGCCATTGCGGAAGCCACCGAAGCTTTAAGAGACAACGTTGGCAACTTATACATTAACGACAAATGTACTGGAGCCGTAATTGGCCACCAACCGTTTGGAGGCGCGCGTGCATCGGGCACCAACGATAAAGCTGGAAGTATGCAAAACCTCTTGCGCTGGGTTTCACCACGACTAATAAAAGAAGTTTTTATTCCACCAACAGATTATCGTTATCCGTTTTTGGCTGAGTAGCCCATTTCTTAAAAAAAGACTATTTTATAAATTGAAAACAAAGGCTGTAAATCTTGCAACTGTTTTTATTGAAAACTCTTTTTTATGTTGTAATATTTTTCAGTTATCTTAGTAAGCAACTAAGATCTATTTGAGATAAATATAATGGAGCTAAACACCATTGTGTTTAGCCATACGTTGGCTACAATCTGAAATATGATTTCAATAAAAAGTGAAATAATAGGAGTTTTAAAACAAGACAAACAATTTGAAGATTGGTGGGAAAGCGAACCAATTAAAGTTCCATTTTTTGACAAAAAAAACTTAAAATCAATTTTATAGGTTTAGAACCAGAAAGTGACACTGAATTTATCCGAGAAGCTGATGAAGCTCTAAAATTGTTTTTAGAAAAGTCAGAAGTTGATAAACTTTTAATTTCAAATCTCGTGCATAAAAATTGCTTTGACTTTCTTAATGCTGTTAGGTTTAATAAAGCTGACCAAAATCTTTGGGATATAAAAGATAAAAATCAAATATGGGATTTTGCTCACCCAACTGGCATTCTCATTTCAAGAAGGCCTTACCAAGACCAAGATATATTTGGATATAAATTGCGAATGTGATTGGGAACAAGAACATGGATTACAATTAGTTTTCAGACAAGGAAAAAACTAACAAGAGTTAGCCAAATTGACGGGCATCTGACTGATGCTGATGCATAAGGAAAACCTGATGGTGAAGATATATTATTAAGTCAATTTAAAAAAAACGGAGTGAGCACAAAATTGAACTTTCCTGAAATAGGTTGACTAAAAATTAAACCATTAATTATAGTCACTTATGAAAATAAAAAAAGACCACTGCGAAAAAAGAAGCTACCAGAAAGTAACTTTAGAGACCAAACTTTTAGTCGTTGAACAAATTCTAACCAGGCACATCTCTAACAATCAAGCTTCCAAAAAATATGATGTCCCTAGAACAACCATTGTCTATTGGTTAAGAAAATACAGTACCTTAGTGCAACAAAACAATGGTATGAGCAAGGACGATGAAATAAAAAGCTTAAAGGAAAAGATTGAAGAACGCACTTATCTAATTAAATAAAAACGGTAGGCAACAATGGTAACCGTTGAACAAGTTCTTTTTTTTTTACAAATAGAATATAAAAAGCCCTAAAAAGTTTTTTATTTCATCAGCAAACAACCTACTCAACCCATATTTTTTTACTGACACTTCCATTTGCAGAATGCACCTTAACAATATGTGCTCCAGGTTTTAAATGTACGGGAATGATTTCGTCTTTTCCAGATTTTAATTTTAAATCAAAAACATCTTGCCCCAAAATATTGCACACCTTAACACCCAATAAACGCAAACCACTTTGGTTAACGATATTTAAAGTCGACTGCTTGGCATTATAATACATAGAAACCTTATTTAAAGCACTTTGTTTTTCAACATTTAAACTTAAATTATTTATAGAATTTTGAAAAACAAGTGCAAACCTATCGTTATAAACGCCAGGACTTAAAAATAATTTAAAAGTATTATCATTAATATCAAAAACCTCTCCAGTTAACCTATCCTTTATGTAAACCTTTAAGTTTTCCTCAACATTTTCTAAAGCATCAAGTTTAATTTTAACGATACCCGATTGCTTCACTTTTATCCCCAAGTTGAATCCGTTTGTGTTTTCAAATCTATCGACACCCTGAATTACAAACTTTTTACCACTAAAATACCAGTACATATCTTCTTCAGCAACATCGGCCATAAAAGCATCATAGCCCACATCGAAGCCTAAAGAGGCTCTACGATTCGCCCCCAACACAATTTGCCTGTGATAGCCTAATGGCGACTCATACATCAATTTAATAGTTGGAGTTATCTTGGCTAATCGACTTTCCTTTTTCCTTTCCGATTTAAAAAAGAGCGATGATGAACCATCTTCAACGGCATATACCCGTTGACTATTTTTAAACACAATACTGCCGCCATCAACTGTTAAAATCGGTGTACCATTATCATTATCGAAACCATCTAAAACCGTACTTACAAAAAAACCTTGGTTTACAGACACATACGGGCCTGGCACTTTTATACCCGTTGACAAATTATCGTTTATCCTATAATCGTTGGAAATAGCCACGGCACCACCTGTTAAATTACGTGTGGCATAACCACCAACATACGCTTTCAACACATGTGAGTTTTGCTCACCAAAATGATCCCAAAAGTATAGCGCCCCGTTAAAAACGGTTCCTGAAGGGTTATTTCCTCCATCTGCAACACTCAAGTTATCGAGTATAAACTCGGTGACATCTAGGGCTGACGGATAAGGATTCCCAACAAGCCGCTCCACTTCGCCAGAAGATTTATCTAATGCCAAGGTAATATCGCCGTTATTGGGCAAACCAACAAACACGTAATTTTGTTCTTCAGAAATGGAAACTTCACCAGAAGTACCTTTCATGGTAAAACCCTCGCCTGGCAACAGGCTTGTGTTTTCACTTATTTTTTCCCATGCATTTTGATCCTCGGCCGGTCCATAAAATTTATACAACCAGTATGAACTGATGGTTTTTGCAAAACCAGAGGGAGGTGGCGTACCATCACTGGCGGTTGGGGAAACACTGTACAAAAGGGGCTGGTATGTCCCAGAAATGGAACCATCATTCATAACCCCAGCTATGGTATGGTTAGCATTCGAACTAGAAACCCCGGTACCCCTAGTGGTTATATTGCCAGTAATTGGCCCCACCGAAGAGCACCAAAAGTTGTAATTAAAGGCATTGGCCGTGCCTTGCTGATCGCGTTCTATATGGCCACCGCTATCGGCATCAACAATACTGCCTTCTGTTTGCACCAATTGGGATTCCCCAACCAAATCAATTACCCCATCAATTTCCAAATAGTTGGTTACCGTTAATGCCTGCCCCGAATTGGTTTCATCTTGGGCATCTATTGGGTCGGCAATGGTTAATATCCCATCTGTTTGAATTAACCCCAAAACCGAAACATCACGATTACCCGAGGTAATATCGTGGCTTATTTCAACAATATTCCAGTCAATAACCGTACTCCCATCTAAACTCACCGAATTTGGAAGAATTTGATCAGTATTATTGTTCCAAGTTGCAGCAGTATCCCAAGCACCATCTGCCGAAGAAATGTAAGGCACTGGAACGGTTTGCGTGTCTACAATTTCTTTGTCTTTATCCAAATACTTGATTCTTAAAAAATTCCTGTCATCCGTATGTCCCTCAACGGTGGTGCCGTAAAACGAATTAAAATCGTAATACGCCTTTAATTCACTCCAAGGAATGGTTGCTACTTCATTACTGAACGATGCTTGCGGAAGTACTTTACCTGTAACAAAATCACCTGTTCCCTTCTCTATTTCTTGATTCATTAAATAGCGCACCTGTTCTTCGGTAAGTCCTTGATTCCAAACATAAACCTCATCTATTTTACCTAAAAATGGGTTGATAATATTATCCTTATCTTGATACAAAGCACCAAGTGAAAAATGGTTGTAATTTGGACTGGGTGCCACGACATTTTGTTCAGATTTATCAAGCACACCATCCACATAAATAAAGATGGTTCCGCTATTGTAAACAAAAGTTATTTGATGCCATTTATTATCTGTTAATGCCATGGTTGAAGTAAACCTTGGCGTTACGGTATCCTCAATTACAACCTCAATTTGGTGGGCCGCATTTAACCGTAGCTGAAGTTTATCGCCCTTAGCCATGATAGTTCGGGTACTTGTTTGACTGGCATCAGCTTTCACCCAAGAGGATATTGTAAAATCGTTGATATTCAAATTGGTATTTTTTTCACCGACCAAAAAGTCACCGGAAGCTATTGAAATGGAATGGTTTTCCAATAGTTTTGAAACTTTACCAAAGGTAAAATATTTGGTACCATCAAAATCGTACCAAGTTTGTAAATTTCCCAATCCATCCGGTTTTAACGGAATCACATCAATGATATCGCTGTTATTAAAGCTATCTGAATCAGCCACAACCAAGGCATACTCCTCATCTGCTCCCAAAGCAAACCCACTAAAAACATCTTCGGGAATTGAAATATACACGGTCCCTACATCGCTGGTCACCTCGGTCGATTCAATGATTTTCCACTGCCTTAAAATTCTAGTTAACGATGTTGTAATACCAGAACTTATTGTAATGGTGTTCGAGCCACTAGCCGTATACCCCAAATTGTTACTGCCCCAAACCAAAAAATCGCCATCATTTTCAAATTCATTAACATTGGCACTATTCGTAGTAAAAATACCATTTAAACCAACGGTAACCTCGTTATCTACATTTAAGGTTTTTGATTGCTTTTGGTTTAAATCGGAGATTGAATCACGAGCAATACCCGCTACGTGGTAATTATACCCCGAATTGGCTGAAATATCCCAAATCACAGTTCCAAAGGAATTGATATAATTTTTTTGGGCCTCTGTTGAAGCTCCCAAAGTAATACCGTATTTTATGGCGAGATAAGATTCTATTTTCTGACGGTCGGTATCCGATACGCGTTCGGCAAAAGTGAAAATTTCGGCCACACGTCCATTAAGATTCCCCATTGAGGCATTTAGGTTTTTACCTATATTATAAGGCGTTCCCAACGTAATATCTGGATCAGGTGCCGTATCGATAAAGCCAACATTTTCAAAAGTTGAAATGGTTTGAGTAGGACTTAAGGCATCATCAATACTATTGAATAAAATACGCATCCCATCGGAAACTGTGGCAGACTTATTACCCACATTTATAATACCTGCCACATCGTAAGCTCTTGCCGATGATGCTAGCAAGACATAATAAGGATTTGTTGTTGAAGACCCTTGGTTGTACCACAAACGTTCACCAGAGAGATTAGCCGTATAATCACCCAAGCCCACTCCTGTAACATCATTGGCATCATCCACATAATTTTCGGGCGCAATAATATCAGAAATTGAACCAGAAAAAATGGTCATTCCACTGGAACTTGAAACATCAACATCAGATTCCATGACAATAAAAATATCATGGCTGTAAAACCCATTATCGGCATTGTATAGATACTGACTAATGCTGCTCCCATCATTTTGGAACTCAATAACCGGATTAAAGTTTATGTTTGACGCAGCGTTATCCAAATATGTGGGCTGGTTTGCCGAAGCCGTTTGAATGGCATCCTTTCCATTGGTGCCTATGTCTGCCCATTTAGAAAGCTTATTGCTAACATCATCTTTAGTAATCCCTCTAGTGGATTTTAACCACAGCCTAAAATCGGCCGTTATACCACCAGGCCCAGGAATATTGAAATCGAACATTTCTGCACTTACATTAAACGTAAATGTGGTATTGGCCGTATTGGAAATACTAATGGTAGACGTTAATGTTCCCGTGCCCCCTATAGGCGCAAAAAAAGTAACCGGCAAAACAACATACGACCCCGCATAAACACTTGCCGTTAAAAAATCGGGCGTAACCAAATCAGGCAAAACCACATAAGGCGCTGGTGTTATAGGCACCACAAAATCTATCGAAGAACTGGATATAGAAGATATTTCCATTGGGCAGCTTCCAGTATTGGCAATAACATAATAGCGCGTAATGGTACTCCCTTCATCCACTATACCAAAGTACGTACCGTTAACCGCCGAAGTAGTTGTAGATCCATTGAGTATATCTGCACTTGGACTTCCCCCTAATAAATTAATTTCAGGATTACCATTTACCGAAAATGAAAAAACAAAATCAGGGTCTTGCTTCACCTCAATGTTAATATCGGTTGATGCCCCACAATTACCACTAATGTTGGTAACCACAAAATCGATATATTTTGTTTTACCCTTACAGTCGTCATTATCAACATTACTGGGAATTTTATCTGTTGAAAGAGAAAAATCGATTGTATTGTTAATACTTATGGATGCAATTTTTACTTTATCACAATCCATTCTATTATTTGTAATTCTAAACGTAATTACATTTCCCGCGGTAATGAATACTGTTGCCCCATCGCTAACCGAAGTTCCCCCTAAAACATTTACATTAATATCTTGGGCGTTACTTAGGCATGTTACTGAATAGAAAAGTATAAAAAACCAAAAACACAGGTTTTGTGAAGTGAGAGAATTTTGCATGAGAGAATTGCAAATGTTAATATTTCCCCAAACATAAAACTTTTTTTCAAACCAAAACTGATTAAATGCATTTTTTTTAGACCAAATACACTTTTTCTTAACAAATAGAACGAAACATATAAATTTAAAACAGCAAAACAACATGTGGCACAAGAATTGTTAAAGCGAGGCGGATTTTAACCAAACCGGCGAAAAAATATCATTTTGTTTAAAACTCCTTTATGATTATAAGGTTCTCTTCTATTTTCGATAATGATTGGGTTTTACAGAAAAATTATAATCAAAAAAATCACTAAATTTAACATCAAAAAGCGGCATATTATTTGCTGTCTGTTTGTTATGAAAAAAACTATTCTTCTATTCGTTCTGCTACCTTTTATTGGCTTTGCCCAAGCAAACAAATTAATGCGGCAAGCCAGCCGCACTTCAGATTTAAACGAAAAAATAAAACTTTACTCCCAAGTTATAGAATTGGAACCCAAAAATCTAGACGCCTATTTTTATCGGGCCCTGGCCAAGAACGATATGGGCGATTACCGAGGTGCTATTGTAGATTACTCTAAAATTATTGTAGATGAGCCCGATGCCGATACTTACTATAATCGTGGAAATGCCCGATTTAGTATCAAAGATTTTACTGGCGCTAAAGAAGATTATGCCAAAGCCTACATGCTCGACGATAAATTTATTGATGCACTTTACAGTTTGGCTTGTGTAAAATTTGAATTGGGCGAATACGAAACCGCCATCAAAGATTTTGATAAGGTTATTAAAGAAGCGCCTACCCACCCAGACACCTATATTTTAAGAGCTTCAGCGCACCGTGCGCTTGAAAATAATGACGAAGCCATTAAAGACTATACCACCGCCATTTACATCGAACCTACAGCCGATGCTTATTACAACCGCGGAGCCTTTTACATGGACATAAATTATTACCAAAACGCCAATGACGACCTGACTAGAGCCATACGTTTAAACAGCAACCATGCTTTTGCTTACTTTTACCGCGGAGCGTCCAATTTGGTGCTGGGTAAATTTGAAAAAGCCGTTGAAGATTTTAACAAAGCCATAGAATTTGATGCTACCGATTTTGATGCCCATTTAGGGCTAGCCATGTCATACTATAAACTGAACAATACGACTAAGGCTAAAGCGTTTTTTGAACGGGCCAATAACATCCTTTCCATAGGGGACGATGTAAACCATATTGACGCATACAGCAATACGTATTGGTTTCAAAACCAGTACTATTATTTTATAAACAATATCAGTAAAATTGCTAAGTTGAACTAATTAACCTTTGTACTTCAAAGGTAAATGAACCACTTTTTTGGTTTCAAAAAAATCTTCAGAATAAAAATCACTTAAATTGTATATGGTCGTAGTCCTGTAGTCTTTAAGTTCTTCGGTTAAATCACCTCCTTTTAAATAAAGTATACCATTTTTAAGTTCGTGATTTTGGGCTTTAGCAATTTTCCCTTTTACCCACCGCACAAAAGTTGGCATAGCAGCAACAGCACGGCTTACAATAAAATCGTATTGCCCATTGATATCCTCCACACGACTATGCGTAGTTTTTACATTAGAAAGCCCCAGCCCCTCAACAACCTCATCAACCACTTTTAATTTTTTGGCTATGCTATCCACTAAATGGAAATCACTATCGGGATGTAAAATAGCTAATGGAACACCAGGAAATCCACCACCAGTCCCAACATCCAAAATTTTTGAACCTGGCTTAAATCCCGTAACTTTGGCAATACCCAGTGAGTGCAGCACATGACGTAAATATAATTCATCAATGTCTTTTCTTGACACCACGTTTATTTTTAAGTTCCAATCTTGATATAATACTTCTAGCTTTTTAAACTGTTCTATTTGCCTTTCGGTGAGGTTAGGAAAATACTTTAAAATAAGGTCCATTGATGTTAAATTTTCAACAAAAATATGCTTTTTAAATACATATTTTTACAAAAAATCGTTACAACTTAACTTTGTTTATACCTATCTTTGCCCTTGGGTATGATCAATCGAAATTTAAAAATTAATCATATTAAAATACCAACATGACTAAACAAGCACTTTCGTTTTCAAGAAAAGATTCTGCTAAATTTTTCAGGACATTAAACAAAAGGGTTAACGATTACTTTAAAGAAAACAAAGTAAAACGTACCGGTAATTGGAAAATATGGGTTAAAACCGTAGTAATGTTCTCTTTATTTTTAACACCTTATTTTTTATTACTGACCTTAGATATGCCTGGTTGGGCGCAATTGCTGCTTACCGTTGTTATGGGAATTGGCATGGCTGGCGTGGGCATGAATGTTATGCACGACGGCAACCATGGTTCGTTTTCTAACAAAGCCTGGGTTAACCGCTTGATGGGAAGTAGTATTTACATCCTTGCCGGGAATGTTTACAACTGGAAAGTACAGCACAACGTACTGCACCACACCTACACCAATGTACATGGGCACGACGAAGATTTAGATGCTGGTAGAATATTACGATTCACCAAACACTCTGAGTGGAAATGGTACCATAAATTTCAACATTTCTATTCGGTTTTACTTTATGGATTGCTAACCATCAACTGGGCTATTACCACCGATTGGTTACAAATGAAACGCTATATGAAGCGTAAATTGTCTTATGGAAAATTCCCGAATCCAGTTTGGAACTGGAGTAAATTGGTGATATCAAAAATTATTTATGTCGCCATCTGGATTGTTATTCCCATGTTAATCTTAGACATTGCTTGGTGGAAAATCCTTATCGGCTTTTTTGTAATGCATTATACTGCCGGCTTAATTTTAAGTGTTGTGTTTCAATTGGCACACGTTATGGACGAAGCCGAAATGCCACTTCCTGAAAAAGATGGCTCGTTAAAAAATACTTGGGCCATCCATCAACTTAAAACCACCATCAATTTCAGTACAAAAAACAAAATTGTCAATTGGTTTACTGGCGGATTGAATCATCAAGTTGAACATCATATTTTTCCGCACATTAGCCATGTGCACTATACCAAAATTTCAAAAATAGTTAAAGAAACAGCAAAGGAATTTAACTTACCCTATAACGAATATAAAACAACCCGCAGCGCCATTATTTCCCATTTTAAGTATTTAAAGGAAATGGGGAGAAAACCGGCGTTGCAAGTCTAATCATAATTTATTTACCTAAATTACATGCAATTACTATCTGATAGAATTTTAAACATGGCAACCTCTGCTACGTTGGCCATGGCTGCAAAAGCGAGAGAATTAAGAGGCGAAGGCAAAGATATTATTGGTTTAAGTCTTGGTGAACCAGACTTTAACACACCAGATTTCATAAAGGAAGCCGCTATCCAGGCCATTAACGACAATTATAATTCATACTCGCCAGTTGATGGATATGCCGATTTAAAGGATGCCATAATCACCAAGTTTAAACGCGACAACAACCTTACCTACACCCCATCGCAGGTTGTAGTATCAACAGGTGCCAAACAATCGTTATTTAATGTTGCTGGTGTTATGATTAACGATGGCGACGAAGTTATTTTGCCATGCCCATATTGGGTAAGCTATTCAGATATTGTTAAATTATTTGGAGGTGTTCCAGTAGAAGTTAAAACTACCATTGCTACAGATTTTAAAATGACAGCCGAGCAATTAGAAGCTGCCATTACCCCAAAAACCAAAATGATGTGGTTTAGCTCACCATGTAACCCAAGTGGTTCGGTGTACAGTAAAGAAGAACTTAAAGCGTTGGTTGATGTATTGGTTAAACATCCAGATATTTATGTAGTTTCTGATGAAATTTATGAGCACATTAACTACGGACAAGGCCACACAAGCATTGCCAATTTTGAAGAGATGTACGATCGTACCATTACCGTAAATGGTGTATCGAAAGCGTTTGCTATGACCGGATGGCGTATAGGGTATATTGGTGCTCCAGAAAAAATAGCCCGTGCTTGCAACAAATTACAAGGCCAAGCCACTAGCGGTGCCAACTGTATTGCACAACGTGCCGTAATTACTGCTTGCAATGAATCGCCAGAAAAAGTAAAATACATGATCGATGAGTTTAAACAACGTCGCGATTTAATTTTAGGCTTATTAAATGAAATTGAAGGCTTTAAGTGCAACGTACCCGAAGGTGCTTTTTACGTGTTCCCTAATGTGACCCACTTCTTCGGAAAAACCTTAAAAGGCAAGAAAATAAACAATGCTTCAGATTTTTCATTATTCCTTTTGGAAGAAGCGCTTGTAGCTACCGTTACCGGTGAAGCTTTTGGAAACCCAGATTGTATCAGGATTTCTTACGCGGCCTCAAACGAGCAAATTATCGAAGCTATAAAACGTATTAAAGAGGCTGTAAGCTAAACTTTAATTTTATAAAATGAATTAGCCACTAAGTAAGTTTAGTGGCTTTTTTATTATATGAAATACAGGAACAGCACAATCAAAACGAGCATCACACTTCCAACAAATATATTTCGTTTGAGTTTTATTCTTCTGTTTTCTTTTCGTAATCGATCTCGTAACTTTTTTAATTCATAAGAAGAGGCATTAGCAGTTTTAAACTCTAGTTTATTGGCATTTTTAGCCGATAGCATATTTTTGAATTTATCCTTTTTAGACAGTAAACTTCTATTGTTTTTTATAGAAGAAATAGCTGATTGCACGACACCAAAACTCATAATTTATAAAGTTTAAATTCATAAGTATTAGTATCATAAATGAATAAAATGTTACAACACGAACTAGCACTAGTCACATTTAAGACTAGTAAATTGGTTATGCTGGATTATTGAATAACAATATAAGCCTACCTATTTCGCCAAAAGAACGGCGTAAACAAAATAAGCACCGTAAAGAGTTCTAGACGGCCAATAAGCATTAAAAACGACGCCCACCATTGTGCCAAATCGGGCAGTGCTGCGTAGTTGTTAACCGGCCCAAAATCGCCTAATGCTGGACCAACGTTACCAAGCGTGGATGCGGCCAAACCAATAGCCGACTTAAAATCGAGACCAAACATAGCAAACACCAAAGCCCCAATTATAAACGAAAGCATATATAGAATGAAGAACCCTAAGATATTGAACACAATATCGCCCGAAATGGCTCTTTTGTTATAACGCACTGGCAAAATAGCACTCGGGTGTAGCGTACGCTTAAATTCCAGAAAACCATTTTTTATAAGGATAAGATGGCGTACCACTTTAACCCCTCCCGAGGTACTACCTGCAGAGCCCCCCAAAAACATGAGTCCGAAAAAGAACACTACTAAAAAGGGTGTCCACATAGTATAATCGGCAGACACAAAGCCCGTTGTGGTTATTACGGTTAAAACCTGAAACAAGGCATGCCTAAACGCGCTTTCGCCCTTACCCCAAACCATGGGATGGTCGATAGTTGAAGCCGAAACATCTGCCTTAAAATAAATAAGCAGGGCTGCAATAGCCGTAAAAATAGTTATAAACTTAAAATAGAGTTTAAACTCTTCGTCATGAATTACTTTTTGCACCTTTCCCTTAAAGGCAAAATAACTCAACACAAAGTTGGTGCCCGCCAAAAACATGAATAAAATTATAATATACTGGATTACAGGGCTATCATTCCAATAGGCTACACTTGCATTTTTGGTTGAAAACCCACCAGTTGACAAGGTACATAAGGCATGGTTTATGGCATCGAAAAACGACATCCCCGCAAGATTTAAAAGCAATGTTTCTGCCGCGGTATAACCAAAATAAATAAGCCATAAGCGTTTTGCTGTATCTGTAATTCTAGGGTGTAATTTATCGGCACTTGGGCCAGGCGCTTCTGCAGCAAAAAGCTGCATACCACCAATACCCAATAAAGGTAAAATAGCAATAGCCAAAACAATAATACCCATACCCCCAATCCAATGGGTTAAACTTCGCCAAAACAAAACACCTTTTGGTACAGCCTCGATATCGTTTAAAATAGAGGCTCCCGTTGTGGTGTAACCCGACATTGTTTCAAAAAAAGCATTAGTAAAACTTGGAATACTTTCTGTAAGCAAATAAGGCAAGGTTCCTGAAAGCGACATAATTACCCAACCAAAACCTACTACTATATAGCCCTCGCGCTTATTTATTTCTTTTCTGTGCGATCGTGTTAACACCATGCTTATGCCTCCAATTATCGCTGTTATAATACCAGACATAAACAATTGTAGACTCACCCCATCTTGGTAAATAAAACTAATGAGCGATGATAGGAGCATAAAACTACCATTAAAAAGCAATAATAACCCTAGAAAATGAAAAATGATTTTGTAGTTAAGCTTCATAATGTTTTTTTAACTTAAGACAAGTGTGTCATGCTTCAATTGAGAATAATTTAAGTGATTTAGGTTAACGAAATAATCGTTCTACACCCTTTATGGATTGCAACAGGCTACACACCACAACACGATCGCCTTCACGAATTTTAAATCCTCCTAAGGCGATAATACCTTCCCCGTTCCTAACAACACCTCCAATAATGGCCGATCTAGGAAAATCAATATTCTTGATGTATTTATTGCATATTGCAGAAGTTGACTTAACCTCGAACTCCAACAATTCGGCATTCATATTGTTAAGTTTTGTCATAGCCACAACCTCTCCTTTTCTAATGTATCTAAAGATGGTATTTGCAGCAAGCAGTTTTTTATTGATTAGCGTTTCAATGCCCACAGAATGCGAAAGTTCAAAATAGTCCATATTTTCAACCAAAGCTACCGTTTTCTTAACCTCTTTCGATTTTGCCACTAAACAAGACATAATATTGGTTTCAGAATTGGCCCCTACCGCAATAAACGCGTCCATTTCGGTAATGTTTTCTTCCTCTAATACATCAACATTTTTTCCGTCACTGTTAATTACCAACACGTTGGGCAGTTCATCGGCTATATCGAAAGCACGTTCTCTATTGGCTTCAAATAATTTTACATTAAAGCCCTTACTTGACAGATCGCGAGCCGTTTTAAAACCAATTTGACTTCCGCCCAAAATCATGACATTTTTTATTTCCGTGTTGGATTTTCCAGTGAGTCGGCACAATTCTTCCCCGCCGCCTTCGGTTGTAATAAAAACTACATTATCGCCACGCTTAAACTGAGTATCGCCACGCGGAATTATGGTATATTGCGTACCAAAACGCTGAATGGCAATGGGCACAAAATGAATCTCAGGAAATATTCTGGCAGCTTCTTTTACTGTTTTGCCAACAAATGAGGCTGACTTAGACAAAGTTAAACCTACCATGGTTAAAGCGCCATTTTCAAACTCATAAGTATCGTTAAAGGACGACTGTTTAAGTGACAATTCAATCTCTGAAGCTGCCAACGACTCAGGTGAAATTAATTCATCAATTCCAAATTCGGTGAACCCCACCTCGTCTTTGTGGCGTATAAATTCTGTGTTTGATATTCTGGCAATGGTTTTTTTGGAGCCCAACTGCTTGGCCAACACACAAGCTGTAATATTTGTGGTTTCGCTAGATGTTACGGCAATAAACAAATCGGAAGACTCCACTCTGGCATCTTTTAAAATGGCTATGGATGTGGCATCGCCGCGAATTACCTTAATATCCAAATGGGTATCGGCATAGGCTAAACACTCCTTGTCGGTGTCTATTAACGTAATCTCTTGAGATTCGTAAGACAGCAGTTTTGCTAAATGAAATCCAACTTCACCAGCTCCGGCAATAATAATTTTCATTATCTATATAATCATAAAAAGTACGGCAAATATACTATAAATTAGATACTCACATATTAAATTGCTTCTTTATAATATTCAGCCACTTATTATTTTATGCATTAGTAAAAGTTTATATTTGTCGAAAAATTTTCAAGTTTGTCAAAAGTAAAGCCTTATAAAAACAGTGATTTGGGCAAAAAGGAACAAGTCACTAAAATGTTCGACACCATTTCTGGAGACTATGATGGTTTGAACCGTGTTATTTCGTTCGGAATAGATATAAAATGGCGAAAAAAAGTAGTAAAGCTTGTTGCCGAAAACGACCCTAAAACTATTTTAGATATTGCTACCGGCACTGGCGATTTGGCCATAAATCTAGCAGAAACCAATGCTAAAAAAATAGTTGGCTTAGATATTAGCTCCGGCATGCTTGAAATAGGAAAACAGAAAGTAAGAAAGAAAAATTTAGATTCCAGAATTGAAATGGTTTTGGGCGATAGCGAAAATATGCCTTTTGCAGACAATACTTTCGATGCCATTACTGTAGCTTTCGGCGTTCGTAATTTTGAAACCTTAGAAAACGGACTCAAAGAAATTTTAAGAGTGTTAAAGCCAGGTGGTACTTTTGTTATTTTGGAAACCTCGGTCCCCACTAAAACACCGTACAAACAAGGCTACAAATTCTACTCTAACAATATTTTACCTATTATTGGTAAAATATTTTCTAAAGACCGAAGTGCCTATAAATACTTAAGCGAATCGGCATCTGTTTTTCCTTATGGAGAAGCTTTAAACAATATTTTGCGTAAAATTGGGTTTATAAATGTTGAAGATTTTCCACAAACGTTTGGTGTGGCCACAATCTATAAATCATCCAAGTCATAACATGAAGTACGTTTTTGTATTATTTGCTTTTTTATTTATATCGCAAACCTCCTGCGCCCAGCTCTTTAAAAAAGAAAAAGTAACCTACGATGCTAACCAAGGTCGTGGTTCAACCGATAACAAATTACTACGTTGGGGCTACTTTTTGGGTTTTAGTAGTTACGATTTTAATTTTGACTATAACGACGACCTTAAAGATATATATGTAAAAAGAAATGCCGGTTTTAACGTTGGGCTAATAGGAAACCTGCGTGTTAACAATTTTATAGACTTGCGTTTAGAACCAGGACTTTTAATTACCACAAGGGAACTCTATTACAATCAAGAATATTTTGAGGGCATTCCGGATGTAAAATCTTCAGATTTAATAAGGGAAGTTAAATCGACCTACATTCACGTGCCGCTTTTGGTAAAAGTTTCCACCAAGCGCATCAATAATTTCAAACCGTTTATTGTTGGCGGTTTCTCAACGGCTTTAAATTTGTCTAGTAACGAAAAAAATCCTGAGGATAATAGCAACGGACAGTTTAGAACTACTAAAAATTCTATTTTTTACGAGCTAGGTTTCGGTATCGATTTTTATTTGTACAATTTTAAGTTCACCCCTTCCATACGTGGTGTTTTTGGAATAAATGATGAATTGGTGCGCGACGAAGACCCCAACAGCCCTTGGACCAGCAACATTAATAGTATGAAAACACGTGGTGTTTTTATTAATTTTACGTTTCAGTAATTATGCCCCCTCGCTTAAACTCACTCAATAAAATAGCGGTAGCTGTTGCCACGTTTAAACTTTCAGTGGCTTGCAAGTCTCCAAACCTAGGGATAGCTATTTTTTCTGTAATCAGTCTTTCAATTTGGTTTGAAATACCTTTAGCCTCATTTCCCATAACCAACACGCCACTTTTTGGTAAGCTTGATTGATACACATTTTCACCATCCATAGAGGCACCAAAAACAGAGCCATTGTAGGTACTTAAAAAGTTGGCTAAATCAACATAACAAACATTAACCCGTGTTATGGAACCCATAGTAGCCTGCACGACTTTGGGGTTAAAACAATCTACAGTATGACTGCTACAAATCAAATCGCTTACTCCAAACCAATCACAAAGCCTAATAATTGTACCAAGATTTCCAGGATCGCTAACAGCATCTAATGCTACAATCAAACCCTTATTGCTTATAGGCTTTGAGTCTGGAATTTCAAAAATAGCCAAGGCTTTATTTGGTGTTTTTAAAAAACTTATGCGTTTCAGCTCCTTTTCTGAAATAATCGTTTCATTTATGGCATCCATTTTGAAGGATTCAGTCGTAAATAATTCGTGGAGCTTAAGCGAAGAATGTAGTAGTTCGTTAATGGTTTTAACACCTTCAGCAACAAAAAAACCATGCTTTTGCCTAAACTTTTTTTGGTTTAAGCACGTTATTAACTTGATTTGGTTTTTAGAAATCATAAGGTTTCCATAAAATTTTTATAAAGAAAAGAAAATAATATTATGCCCTAGCAATTATACTATTTATTTCAGCCTAAATAGTGTATTTTTGAACAAAAAATAACTCGAACAGCACTTAAATTAACCGAAATTTCATTTGAAACGACGACTCTCAAAAATATTCATTCTAATCATTTTTATGAGATGTTTTATCTCTTGTGACGCTGCAAAAAGAGTTGCCGAAGACGAGTATTTATTAACAAAAAACACCATAACCGTAAATAACAAAAAAGACAACAGCGTTACCTTAAACAACCTAATCCACCAAAAGGCGAACCGAAAAATAGCCGGCATCCCGCTTAGATTGCACATTTATAATCTAGCCCGCCCCAACAGAGATTCGCTTTTTGAGGCTTGGTTAGACAAAAAGCCCAAACGACGAGAACGCCTTATAAAAAGATACTCAAAAAAACAGGTCGACAAACTAAAAACGTCTTTAGTGGGTTTTAACCATTGGTTAAAAAGAACAGGCGAACCGCCCACTGTTGTTGACGAGAATCTCACTAAAAAAACCGAAAAAAGACTTCAAGACTATCACATTAACAACGGATGGTTTAATGTAAAAACCGATTATGACATCAATAAAACAGAAAAGCAACGTGCCGAAATCGAATATCATGTAGAAACAGGTGCGCCCTTTATTCTCGACTCTATTTCTGAAATCATTACATCGCCTGCGGTTAAACAACTCTATAAAGACATAAAGGACAATGCCATAATTAAATCGGGGCAACAGTATAAAACCTCAAACTTTGAAGGCGAGCGCGAACGTATTTCCAGCGCGTTAAGAAATTCTGGTTTATACCATTTTAACCAAGATTATATTGCTTTTGAAATGGATACCATTGGAACAAACAAAAAGGTAAACGTAGACATTATTGTTCAAGACAGAGCCATAAGAACACCAGACTCGATTAGACACGAACCCTTTGAAATTTACAAGGTTAAAAATGTAAACATTATTACCGATTATACATTTGAAAACCGAGGCAAACCTTTTCAGGATTCTATTTCGTACAATAGCTACAAACTTTACAGCTATGGCAAAATGCGTTACCAACCCAAAGCATTAACCGATGCCGTTTTCATTACACCCGGCGAAGTTTTTAGGGATATTGACCGAACTCGAACCTATCGTCATTTAAACGAACTGCGCACATTTAAATACCCCAATATTGAATACATTGAAAATGCAGACCACACCCTTACAGACACCATTAGACTAACACCACTAAAAAAGTTTAGCTTAGGACTTAACACCGATGTATCCACGAGCAACATACAGACTGTGGGCTTTTCACTAAACCCTAGCTTGCTTATTAGAAATATTTTTAGGGGCGCTGAAACTTTACAAATATCAGCCATTGGGTCTATCGGCGCATCTGATGATGCCAGAGAAAAGGGCGATCCGTTTTTCGATATTAACGAGTTTGGGCTCGATTTTAAACTAACTATTCCTAGATTATTTACCCCGTTTTACACCGAAAACCTCATTCCTAAGTATATGCTGCCCAGTACAAGAATTAGTTTAGCCTCGACAAGCCAGACTAATATCGGTCTTGACAAACAAACTTTTAGCGGGATATTCAATTACAATTGGCACCCTAACAACAATGCTACCAATAGGCTAGATGTTTTTAATGTGCAATATGTTAGAAACCTAAATATTGATAATTATTTTGGTGTTTACCAAAACTCTTTAGCCTCATTAAATGAAGTGGCCAGAGATATTGGATACATAAACCAAGAAGAAAATTTAGAATTCCCTAACCAGGCCGACGAATTTATTGATTACGCATTAACCAGCCCCTTGCCCCCCGATATCAACAACGAACAAGTTTCTACGGTAAGCAATATTAAAGAACGAAAAGAACGACTCACCGAAAACAACCTAATTATCTCGTCAAGTTACAGTTTAACTTACGACGAGCGTACCAATTTATTTGATGAAGATTTCTTCATTTTTCGAGCTAAACTAGAATTGGCGGGCAATTTGCTGGCAACAGGATCTGAACTTCTAGGATTTCAAAAAAACAGCAACAATCGTTTTGAATTGTTTGATGTCGCCTATTCGCAATACGCGAAAACCGAATTTGAATACACCAAACACTGGGATTTAGGCAAGAAAAACGTACTAGCAATGCGAAGCTTTTTCGGTCTTGCTATACCCTATGGCAATTCTAACAGTATTCCGTTCGCAAAGAGTTTCTTTGCTGGTGGCCCCAACGATAATAGAGCATGGACAGCTTATAGTTTAGGACCGGGAAGCTCTAATACTACCAACGAGTTTAATGAGGCTAACTTAAAATTAGCATTGAGTGCCGAACAGCGATTCAACATTTTTGAAGACCTCAATGGTGCCATTTTTGTTGATGCTGGAAATATTTGGAATGTTCTGGACAACACTACAACCGAAGGTGCCGTATTCAATAGTTTCAACTCGTTAAAAGATATTGCCGTTGGCTCAGGATTTGGCCTGCGTTACGATTTTAGCTTTTTTGTTTTTAGGTTTGATATTGGCTTTAAAACCTACGACCCTTTTTATGGCGACCAAAACCGATGGTTTAACGATTACAACTTTTCTAACGCCGTTTATAACATTGGTATAAACTATCCATTCTAAATAAAAGGATCAGTGCATTTTATCAAATTACTTTAATTTTTCTCTTGAACTAAAAAAACTATAACGTTTTAGTACTTTTTATACTGTTTCCCAACTTAAAATCTCAATGATTTATTTAAAAATTGATTACTTTTGAAAACATATTAATTTACTAATCACTCAAATAGAAAAATATGGGACACAACATAAAACCAGGTGTAGCCACAGGCGATGAAGTTCAAGCTATATTCAACCATGCAAAGGCCAACAACTATGCGTTACCCGCAGTTAACGTTATAGGTTCTGACACTATCAACGGTGTTTTAGAAACGGCTCGCGATTTAAACGCTCCTGTAATTATCCAATTTTCAAACGGTGGCGCTCAATTTAACGCAGGAAAAGGCTTAAGCAACGACAACCAAAAAGCTGCTATTGCTGGTGCTATTGCTGGTGCTAAGCACGTACACACTTTATCTGAAGCTTATGGTGTTCCCGTAATTTTACATACCGACCACTGTGCAAAAAAACTATTGCCTTGGATTGATGGTATGCTAGATGCCAGCGAACAACATTATAAAGAAACAGGAAAGTCGCTGTTCAGTTCTCATATGATCGATCTTTCAGAAGAACCTATCGAAGAAAATATAGAAATCTGCAAGCAATATCTAGAGCGCATGAGCAAAATGGACATGACTTTAGAAATTGAGCTTGGCATAACAGGTGGCGAAGAAGATGGTGTAGACAACACAGATGTTGATGACTCTAAATTATATACACAACCCGAAGAAGTAGCGTATGCATTCGAAGAATTGAGCAAAGTAAGCCCAAGGTTTACCATTGCCGCTGCTTTTGGTAACGTTCATGGGGTTTACAAGCCTGGTAACGTAAAATTAACTCCAAAAATCTTGAAAAACTCGCAAGAGTATATCACTAAAAAATACGGCGTAGAGCATAACCACATCGATTTTGTATTCCATGGTGGTTCGGGTTCTTCAGTTGAGGAAATCAGAGAAGGTATCAGCTATGGTGTTATAAAAATGAATATCGATACCGATTTGCAATACGCCTTTATGAGTGGCATTAGGGATTATATGGGAGAGAAAGCCGAATATTTGAAAGCTCAAATAGGAAATCCCGATGGCGCCGACGTTCCAAACAAAAAATACTACGACCCTCGTGTTTGGTTGCGCGAAGGAGAAAAATCGTTTGTGGAGCGCTTGAAAAAAGCTTTCGAAGACCTAAACAACGTAAACACACTATAATTATAGTTTAAAATACGCACAAAAAAGACCTCTCCCACAGAGGTCTTTTTTTTGTTATACGGTTTAAAAACAGTATCTTAACAGAAGTAGAAAAAAGAAACGACAAACAAAACCTTTATTGGTTACCTCAAAATCAAAAAAAGACTTAATTTTGTAATTGGTTTTTTTGCAAACCGTTAATTGCATATATGAAAATATTTGGGGCTTTCTTAATTTTTTGATGCAAAAGCCCAAGCGGTCTAACTAAAACAAAATTCTCTTTTTTATAAGAGGAAGATAAAAAACAGAAAAATTAGTATGTCTTGGTTTAAAAGAAAAACAAAAGGAATAACAACAACAACAGAGGAAAAGAAAGACACCCCAAAAGGGCTGTGGTATAAATCGCCTACTGGAAAAATAGTTGACGCAGAAGAACTTGAAAAAAACTTTTACGTAAGTCCTGAAGACGGTTACCACGTTAGAATTGGCAGTAAAGAGTACTTCGAAATACTTTTTGACGATAATAAATTCAAAGAATTAGATGCCAACTTAGAATCTAAAGATCCTTTGAAATTCGTTGATACAAAAAAATACCCAGACCGTTTAAAATCTGCTCAGGAAAAAACAGAATTAAAAGACGCCATTAGAACAGCTGTTGGAAAATCTAAAGGCAAAGATTTAGTTGTTGCCTGTATGGATTTTGCTTTTATTGGTGGTTCTATGGGAAGCGTAGTTGGGGAGAAGATTGCCAGAGCTGCGGATTATGCTTTGAAGAAAAAAATACCGCTTATGGTAATCTCTAAATCTGGAGGCGCCCGTATGATGGAAGCTGCATTTTCGTTAATGCAATTGGCCAAAACATCGGTTAAATTGGCGCAGTTGGCAGACGCAGGAATTCCTTATATCTCACTTTGTACCGATCCAACAACTGGAGGAACAACAGCCTCTTTTGCTATGCTAGGAGACATTAATATTAGCGAGCCTGGTGCCCTCATTGGTTTTGCAGGCCCAAGAATTGTAAGAGACACCACCGGTAAAGATTTACCTGAAGGCTTTCAAACTTCGGAGTTTCTTTTAGAACATGGCTTCTTAGATTTTATCACACTAAGAAAAGACCTAAAAAATAAAGTAAACCAATATCTCGATTTAATATTAAACCAACCTTTAAGAGTTTAAATCACAATCAACAAAACCAAAAGCGCCCGAAATTTGTTTTGGGCGCTTTTGGTTTTAAACACTTAGCCATAACCAACCCAAACAGTCCTTAGGCAACCTAAAACCTAAAAACTACATTTTATTCATTCGGATTTAATTTTCAGGAAAAGCTTCAATTTTATTTTGCTTTGCTACAGTAAAACTTTATAAGAAAAGAAATGTTGCCGAATCATAAAAATTATCTATCTTTGCCGCTCGAAAGAAAGGCTTTCGTGTACATAACAATCATTTACAATAATATTAGCATGTATTTATCAAAAGAAGAAAAAGAAAACCTCTTTGCTAAACACGGTAAAGGTAAAAACGACACCGGTAGCACTGAAGGGCAAATTGCGTTGTTTACACACAGAATCAACCACTTAACAAAGCATTTAAAAAACAATCAAAAAGACTTTAACACTGAGCGCTCGTTAGTTAGCCTAGTAGGTAAACGTCGTGCTTTGCTTGACTATCTAACCAAAAAAGATATCTTAAGATATCGTGCGATAGTTAAAGAATTAGGACTAAGAAAATAAAAGAAAGAGGCTATTACGGCCTCTTTTTTGTTTTAAATACAACTCTGCGTCGAGTATAAAAGCGTTTTGAAGAAGCTTATCACAGTTTTTCATTGGTCATTTACAACAACTACACACAACAACACACGACCATTGTTTAACACGATTTGGGCTTGCGCCTAAATTACAAGAAAAATTTTATGATTCCACAAGTTTTTAAAGAGGTTATAGACCTTGGTGACGGTAGAGAAATTTCTATCGAAACCGGAAAATTAGCAAAACAAGCTCATGGTAGCGTTGTTGTGCAATCTGGAAACTGCATGCTGCTTTGTACAGTAGTTTCCAATTACAAGTCGGCCGATGTTGACTTTTTACCATTAACGGTAGATTACCGTGAAAAGTTTGCCGCTGCAGGTCGCTACCCTGGTGGATTCTTTAAAAGAGAAGCCCGACCAAGCGACGGCGAGGTTTTAACTATGCGTTTAGTAGACCGCGTATTGCGTCCGCTTTTCCCAAAAGATTACCACAGCGAAACCCAAGTGATGATTCAATTGATGTCTCATGACGAAAACGTTATGCCCGATGCTATGGCAGGCTTAGCGGCTTCTGCTGCCATTCAATTATCAGATTTCCCATTTGAGTGCCCTATTTCTGAGGTTAGAGTTGGCCGCATAAATGGTGAGCTTATCATCAACCCATCTTTAGCGCAATTAGAAGAATCTGATATCGACATGATTATTGGTGCCAGTGCAGACTCAGTAATGATGGTTGAAGGAGAGATGGATGAGATTTCTGAAGAAGAAATGACAGAAGCTATCAAATTTGCACACGAAGCTATTAAAGTGCAATGTGAAGCTCAAGTAAAATTAGCTGAAGCTTTTGGCAAAAAAGAAACCCGTGAATATGAGCCGGAAGCAGAAGATGAAGATTTGGCCAAGAAAATTCATGATATGGCGTACGACAAAGTATACGCCGTAGCCAAAGCAGGCTCTTCAAAACACGAAAGAGGGGCTGCATTTGCAGAAATAAAAGAAGAAATTATTGCTTCCTTTTCTGAAGAAGAACAAGAAGAATTAGCCGATTTAATCTCAAAATACTACAGCAAAGCTGAAAAAGCAGCCGTAAGAGACCTCACTCTAAATGAAGGTTTACGCTTAGATGGCCGTAAAACGACCGACATCCGCCCAATTTGGTGCGAAGTCGATTATTTACCATCAACCCACGGTTCGTCAATCTTTACACGTGGCGAAACTCAAGCCTTGGCCACTGTTACCTTAGGAACATCGAGAGAAGCCAACCAAATAGACATGCCGTCATTTGAAGGCGAAGAACGTTTTTATTTACACTATAACTTCCCTCCTTTTTCAACCGGTGAAGCCCGTCCAATTCGTGGCACATCGCGTCGTGAAATTGGCCATGGAAACTTAGCACAACGTGCATTAAAAGGCATGGTTCCAGAAGATTGCCCATACACCGTTCGTGTTGTTTCTGAAATATTAGAATCTAACGGTTCGTCATCTATGGCAACGGTTTGCGCCGGAACTATGGCCATGATGGATGCTGGGGTTCAACTTAAAAAACCTGTTTCTGGTATTGCCATGGGATTGATTACCGATACCGAAAGCGGAAAATACGCCGTACTTTCAGATATATTAGGAGATGAAGACCACTTAGGTGATATGGACTTTAAAGTAACCGGTACAGCTGATGGTATTACGGCTTGCCAAATGGACATTAAAGTAAAAGGCCTTTCATACGAAATACTTGTTAACGCTTTAAAACAAGCTCGCGAGGGTCGTTTACATATATTAGGTAAGATTACTGAAACTATTGCCACACCAAGTACCGATGTTAAATCGCATGCGCCTAAAATGGTTACACGAATTATTCCTAACGAATTTATTGGCGCACTTATTGGTCCTGGCGGAAAAGTAATCCAAGAATTACAGAAAGAAACCAATACAACCATCGTTATCAATGAAGACCCTGTTACCGAAGAAGGTATCGTTGAAATCTTAGGTACCGGACAAGAAGGTATCGAGGCCGTTCTAGCAAAAATTGATGCGTTAATGTTTAAACCTGAAGTAGGCAGCGTTTACGAAGTAAAAGTAATTAAAATGCTTGATTTTGGTGCTGTAGTTGAATATACCGAAGCTCCAGGAAACGAAGTATTGTTGCACGTAAGCGAATTGGCTTGGGAACGTACCGAAAACGTTAGCGACGTGGTTAACATGGGCGATGTTTTTGATGTAAAATACTTTGGTATTGATTCTAGAACGAAAAAGGAAAAAGTGTCTAGAAAAGCGCTTTTACCAAAACCTGAAGGTTTTAAAGAAAGACCTCCGCGCGACAACAACCGTGGTGGACGCGACAATAGAGGTAGAGACAATCGTGGACGGGACAACCGTCGTGACGATAGAAGACCAAGAGGAGACAAAAGAGATAATTAATTTCTTTTAATCTTAATAAAGTTAAGTCCGTTTCAAAATTTGAGACGGACTTTTTTTGTTATTCTCAATAAACCTCTTTGCTTTTCCACAAAATGTCACCGACATACTGTCAGTTTTATTTGTTTATGTAAATTATGAAATTGTCATTTATACAACCTTTTCGGCATTTTGCCTACAAATATTTTAACAAAACTTCAAAAAACATTAAATTACCAAAAATCTAAAAAACTAAATTCCATTTTGGCATTGTCGCATAAAAATTGCGGCTTATAAGCCAAACAAATAAGTTTATTAACCAAAAAACATTTATGAAAGTATTAGTAATTGGAGCAGGAAACATGGGTTTAACATACTCAGAAGGCATGGCAAAATCGCCACTATTGAGTAAAAACAAACTCAAAATTTACGACACTGACCCAGAAAAAATTACAACTTTAAGCAAAGACGAACGATTTGATGTTTACGACAATTTGAACGACTGCCTACCAGAGGCCGATGTCGTTTTTATAGCAGTTAAGCCTTACCACAGTGATGCGCTGTTTGAAGAAATCAAGCCCATGATTAATAAAGGGCAGATATTTGTTTCTTTAATGGCCGGTGTTACCATAGAAACCATTCAACAAAAATTAGACGCTACAAAAGTAGTTAGAACTATGCCCAATTTACCAGCTCAAGTTGGTAAAGGCGTAACCTCTTTTACCGCCTCTAGCGAGGTTTCAAACGTAGAACTTATTATGGTTCAAGGCCTTTTAGATACTACGGGAGCATCCATCCATGTAAGCACGCAAAATTTTATTGATGCTTCAACTGGTATTTCGGGAAGTGGTCCTGCATACGTGTTCTATTTCATGCAAGCCATGATGGAAGCCGCAAAAAAAATGGGCTTCTCCGAAAAAGACTCTAAAACCATGGTAACCAACACCTTTGAAGGCGCTGTTGAACTCTATAAACAATCGGACATAACACCAGAAACTTGGATAAGCCGAGTAGCTTCAAAAGGAGGTACAACGCAAGCAGCCATAGATTCGATGGTAAGCAACAATGTAAATCAATTTATTCAAGAAGGGGCATTTGCCGCTTTCAACAGAGCTGTTGAACTAGGTAAAAACAAATAAAATGGCAGAAGATCAAGAAGAAATTAAAAGAGTAGTTGTTAAGGTTGGCACCAATGTACTAACCAACAGAGACAACCGAATTTTAGGCCCTGTTTTGAGGGAATTAGTTAGACAAATCGCAGTACTTTATGAGCGTGGCATTATGGTGATTTTAGTATCATCGGGTTCGGCCATAGCAGGAAGAGAAGTACTTGGCGCAACTAAAACCAAGGACAAATCGATTCGCAGACAGATTTATTCGTCTATCGGCCAACCTCGTTTGATGCGTTATTATTATAATATTTTTGCCGATTACGGTATGTATTGTGCTCAAGTATTAGCTACAAAACGTGATTTTGATGCTGGCTTGCACCGTGAAAACATGATTAATTGCTACGAAGGCCTTTTATCTGAAGGCGTTATTCCAATTGCCAATGAGGACGATGCGGTATCGCTTACCATGTCAATGTTTTCGGATAACGATGAATTGGCAAGTTTGGTTGCCGAGTTGCTTGATGTTGATAGATTGATTATATTGTCTGATACAGATGGGCTATACACAGGGCATCCTGACGATGAAGGTTCAAAAAAACTTAGAGAAGTAAAAGTTGACGAAAACGTTGAGAAATACGTAAAAGCATCTAACAAAAAAGAAGGCGAAGGCCGTGGTGGTATGGCTTCCAAAATTAAAATAGCCAAAGGCACTGCCGAAAAAGACATCCCAACCTTTATCGCTAACGGAAAACGCGAGAATGTTATCGTCGACATTATTGACGATAAAGAAATAGGTACAAAATTTATACACTAAAACACAAAAAAATCATGAAACTTTTAAGTTCAGATATAAAAAATAATGTTCTTCAATCTATGATAAATATTATAGATAGAGAGCGTGATAACATTATAAAAGCCAACAAAAAAGACCTCGACGCTTTTAACCGTGACGACCAAGCGCTTTACGACCGTTTGGTAGTTGACTCCGCAAAAGTAAACGGTATGATTCAAGCCATAAAAGAAGTGAAAGATCAAGACGACCCTGTTGGAAAGGAAATCTCAAACGTAACGCTTGATAGTGGTTTAAAAATAACTAACAAAACAGCTCCTTTCGGAACTATTTTAATTATTTATGAATCACGACCAGATGTGACCATTGAAGCGGCTGTTTTGGCGTTTAAGGCCAATAACAAAATACTATTAAAAGGAGGCAAAGAAGCTATTAATAGCAACCTGATTTTAGAAGAGTGCTGGCATGAAGCTCTAGCTGAAAATGGATTAGATAAAGACTGGATTAGGCTTTTGCACCTAAAACGCGAAGAAACTCAAGAATTTTTAAGAAATCCATCAGAACCCTTAGATTTAATCGTACCTCGAGGTGGCGAACGTCTTATTAAGTTTGTTAAAGACCATGCCAGTTGCGCCGTATTGATAAGCGGAAGAGGCAACAACTTTTTGTATGTTGCAGAAGATGCTGATTGGAAAAAAACAGTTAAAGTATTGGTAAATGCCAAAACCCACAAAATATCAGGTTGCAACGCCTTGGATAAGGTTTTAATCAATAAAAATATACCTAACTACGAAGGAAAAGTAAAAGAACTTCAGCAGGTTTTACAGAATGTGAATGTTGATATTCTTGTAGATGAAAATATTGGAAAAATTCTTCCAAATGAAAATAAAATTCCTAACGAAGATACTTGGTACGAAGAGTTTTTAGCTTTAAAAATTCTTTTGGCCGAAGTTGATTCATTAGACCAAGCCATAGAAACCATAAACACATATTCTGGCGGGCACTCTGCAGCCATCCTAACAGAGGATAAAGAGAAAGCCAATTTATTTATGGAGCAAGTGGATAGTGCCGCTGTTTACCACAATGCCTCTACCCGCTTTACCGATGGTGGACAAATGGGCGTTGGCGCCGAATTGGCCATTAGTACCGATAAGTTACACCATCGTGGCCCACTTGGATTAAAGCAATTGGTTACCAATAAATATTATGTTTTTGGTGATGGGCATGTTAGAGTCTAAAACCATAATTTATCTATAAATCCCAGAACCACCTATATTTTAGGTGGTTCTTCACTTAAACTCTATGTCACAATTATTGGTACAATAACCGTAGCTCTGTACAGCGCTTCAAATAAAAATTCCTACCACCATTTAAAGGCATCCTGAGATATTAAAACGAGTGTGGCAATTGCCACTACGGGCAGCGCAATAGTTAAAATTGTTGATGTTGTTTTATCCTTTTCTTTAACAGTGTGAGTATAATCTTCATTTAAAGCAAATTTTAAGATTTTGCCATTAATTCTCTTGATACCATAGTAATGGCCATCTTCAAGTATTATCCTGTGAAATTTATCAATATTATTGTTTTTGGATTCGATTCTAACCTTGGACTCTTTTGCAACAGCCTGTCCTAGTGATATCTGGTCAGATCGGTAAACCGTGCAGCTTTGAAAAAGGATAGTTACACTAAATATTAGTGAGATTAGATTGAGTTGTTTGTTAATTGTTTTCATAATTCTATTTTTAAACGTTTTAAAATTGTAACAGTATGAATGATAAGCTTTCACTCTTTGGTTAATTTGAAACCGAGCATTTATTTGTTTATAGGCCACTGATAAAATCGGTGGTTTTCTGTTGTTTGCATAAATACTATCCAATTTTAGATTCCCCTACCTCACCTTAAAGTCATCTTGAAACACTAAAGTTGCAGAAGCTCCAATAGCAAACAGAAACACAATTGTTAAAAAGATTTTTTTATACAAAATCTACTTTAAAGAGTATGTACAAGTAAGGCTGACAAGCTACTGGCCAGAATAAACTTTAATGAAGAATCTAAATCATCACGAATCCAGACATGCATTCTATTAGCTGGCATCACTTGAACAGCAGCCAGAGACTTTGATCCTTGCCAAAGTTCATAACCTAATATGGGGTTAAGCCAAGACCTTTTTTTGCCGTCTTCTCTTACGGTAACTTTTTTAATTTCAATAGTGGTATTTGCACCGATCAAAGCGCCCCGAAATTTTGTGATAGTATCCTGCTTTATATCTCCATTTTGAACTTCTGCATAAACAGGATAAACTAAAGTTAGCCTCCATGGAATTGTGTCTCTTGAAAATGAAAAATCTGTTTCAAATACCCCTTCTCCTTTTTTAACTTCAGAATCGGACCAATTTAAGAAAGTGCGAGAAAACCAATTCCCGTCATCTGTTTCGATATTTTCTGTTATACGGATATTTGCGATACAGGTATCGCCTATTTTATTCACAAAAACAAAGGACTGTTTGGAAGAAGATTTTATAGATGTATGATCACCAAAAAAAGGTGATTTAGAGCGAACTTTTACCCAACCCTGTTTTCCCGAAATTATTTTAAATGGCCCAAACTTATATCTTCCAATAGCTCTGATTCCTTTTCGTTTAACGGTGAAGAATTGACTATTTTCCTTAAGTTGCTCATCAATTTTTATCTTTTTTTGGGCAGATATGGGATGAGTAAAAGCCAATTGAAAGCAAACACTCAATAGAATTGTATAAAAAATTTGTTCGATTGTTTTCATGATATTATTTTTTTAAAATTGTACAAAAAGCACTTATTGATTAGCTAATTAATAAATGTAGTTTACTGGCACTAAGTTATAACCATTAAAATGGTCACTATAAAGACCCTCCGGTATCTAAATAAAATGCCGTAACAATTATACCCAGGATAGAACCAATAAAAACTCCAAATGTTGAAATTGAGGATACTGCCCTATTTTCTTCATTTACACTTAAAACCGAACCCTC
Source organism: Flavobacteriaceae bacterium GSB9 (assembly GCA_022749295.1). Lineage (NCBI taxonomy): Bacteria > Pseudomonadati > Bacteroidota > Flavobacteriia > Flavobacteriales > Flavobacteriaceae > Flavobacteriaceae bacterium GSB9. Next base: position 3,174,603 of record CP062007.1, on the reverse strand, counting down.
ATCCAGAGTTATATATTTTAATTCACCTTTAACTTTTTGAACGCCATAAAATTTTCCTTGCTCAAAATCAATCCGCTTAAACCTATATGAATCATTATTAGTGGTTGTAACCTTAACTTTCGATTTACTTTTAAACGCATGTTCTAAAGTACTATTGGCCGATTTATAAACTGTACAGCTTTGCAAAAGCACAACCAAAGCAAAAAACTTAGCAATTAACCTGATTAATTTTTTAATTGTTTTCATAATTCTATTCAATATTACTTCGCTTTTACAGCATACTATTTTATTTGAATTGTGTATTCTTTGGATGCCGTAGCAGAATCACATAAACTTACACCGTTAAGTGAATCAACACTCAAAAGAATTTTAAACTCATAAATCCCGGCCCCTGTTGGTACACCTTCAAATATTATTCTCCCTGAGCTTAAATAGACATTTATCCCTTTAGGTACTTAGCCTTCAATTTGAAAATCCCACACATAAACATCCGTATTTGTCCTTTGAGGCACATACGGAATCAAATCATCATAATACGCCTGGCCTAAATACGCTATTTTTAATTGTTTAGACGGAAACTCGGGAGGTTTTAAACCCTTTAAGCAATTAAGAGCAGCTTCACAACTAAAAAAGGCGAATACCGCAAATAAAATAGAAGCGATTAATCCTAAAAATGATATCTTGATATATGGCTTCATGACTATTTAATTCAACTTATTGGTTTTTAATTTCAACTGAGTTTTTAAAAGCTTTCCAATTGGCTGCATTTCCATTGATGAATAGAGTTTCAGAATTTTTTAAACCAGCCACTATACCTCCCAGCGCACCTCCGCCAAGGGCTCCCAAAATACCAAAGCCAGCAGCTCCCTCACTTGCAGAGTAACCAAAAATCCATGCATCGGGATCTGCCGTAGAAATTCCGGCAACAATTCCTAGAGAAGCCCCCATCACCGACCCCATTAGTACATTATGCCCTCCTGACCGTTTTGTTTTTATTTTACCTATTTCTAAAAAGTTAATCTTCTTTATTTTATCCCTACTTTTAATTCCAATTATGGAATCGTTCAGAAAAGCCATTTGCCCTTTGGCTATTTTTTTTCCGCTCAAATTATAAACCCTAACAAATGTGTCAAAATCTATAAATTTCTTTTGTGCGCCTGAGCATAGAACACAAAAAATAGCGGCTACAAGAGCGACCTTTTTAAATATTTTATTAAATGTTTTCATAACTTAAAATTTAAAATTGAGTAATCATATTAAAGTTGATATGTAAGCCCTAATTTTGCAGAACGAATTTCGTTTTGCCCAAGTTCATAAATAAAATTAAGGCTATGCTTTTTTAATCTAACCCCTACTGTGAACCCTCTAAAAGCATTATCTCCATCAAACATATCTGTTTCTTTTATACCAATTAATCCTCCTGCATAAAAGCCCACTGTAAGTGCTTCTTCACTGGACAATTTAAAGACGTATTCTGAAAAGAGGTGATAAGTAAAAAATGATTTTTGATTTACAACAATCAGCTCTGGATCGTTTACTTTAGCCAGGTCAGCTATCTTTTTTTGGTAATCACCAAACTCGTTATTATAAGCCACTTCCACACCCAAAAACCGATAATCAATTTTTGGTCTTGTATAGGTGTAGTTGATTCCACTTTTAAAATTAACATTGTAAAAACTGGCCTTCTTGTCTTTTCTTGCCAAATTTTTATAACCTTCTTTAAATCGATAGGCTCCAAGGGAAGCCCCCAAACCATAGTAATAATTGTAAAATTTTCCGGTGGCATTACGATGAATATGCAGTGATGCTATAGTTTTGGTATCATCAAACGAGCTGTCGTCCTGCATATGGAGACCAAAGCTTAGGTCTCCAGAAATATAAGTTTCACTAGTTTTATGGTCTACATAATGTTGTTTTTCCGTAAAAGACTTTAGGGTTCCGTAAGACCCCGTTGTGTAAACTCTTTCCTCACCACATGACATTAAAAGCAATACGTTAATAATGTAAATTAAAGTTTTCATGACTAAAACGATTAATTATTCAAAACTACAGTAGACCAGAAAAATTGATATCCTACTTCATGGCTGATGGATGATTTAGGACATGTCTCTAAAACAATGGACTCACCTAAATGACAGGGGCTGTTCACTTTTTTCAGTTTACCAAACAATATGGTTCTATTAAGTTTTAAAAGCTTCAATGTTAGAAATTGCAAGTCATTCATATCTGCAATTTACCAGCAGGAAACTTGTTAATCTCCTTATTGGTCAATGCATCTTTTATAAATTCAGGTAATAATTTATCTAAAACCATTAAACATTTATTTATAAAACCTGGTACGATTAGCTTTCGCTTTTTCAACATAGCATTTATAGCTATTCTTGAAGCTTCTTTTGGACTTAGTACCGTATTTCTTGGTATCCAACCTAAAATTCGGTTTTGATAACACAATCTAGTGGTTGTATTTAACCCACCTGGACAAATAGTTGTTACGGAAATATTGTCTTTTTTCAATTCTTTACCCAAGCTTTTTGAAAATGATGTCAAGTATGCCTTAGTAGCACCGTAAACCTGCTTTTTAGGCAATGCAAAAAAGCTGGCCATACTACTTATATTTAATATGGCTGCAGGGCCAACAGCTTTCATATTGCTGAGCAATAGCTTAATTAAGAGTGTTGGGGTGGTTACATTTACAGCTATTTGCTTGAGAATGAAATCCTCGTTCAATCTTTCAAACAAACCTCTACTTAATACTCCTGCATTGTTTACTAGATATTTAATTTGAAGTTTATGTTCTTCCACATATTCAGCAATGTTATAACAGCTTTCAGCTAAACTTAAATCGAGCTCCAAATAGTGGACATCCACATGCATATGTTCTTTGATAAAACTTGACAATTCTGGTAAGCCAGAATTAGGTAAGGCAACAAGCATTAAATTCATTTTTCTATCCGCAAACTCTAAGGTCATGGCTTTTCCAAAACCTTGGCTAGCACCTGTAATTAATGTATATGTTTTCATGATTTCTATAATTTAATTTTCTTATCAAATGGCATTTATTGACATCTAGCTTCAATTTTTCTATTTGACCAGGTTAGAATCAGTTCAGCGAATCGAGGCGCAAATTTTTGCATCACAAAATTTAATTTACCTAACCAGGTAAGCGTTGTTGTAAATTTTCTTCTTCTTATATTATTTAATATGGCATTTGCCACTTGTTTCTTGGTTTGTATATTGGATCCAGACCTTTTTTTTAATTTAATTAATGAACCATTTTCTGAAATAGTTGTTTTACCTCTTTCAATTTCTGTTATGCCAACATATATTAAACCAACATGGATATCAGATTTGGCCTCTTCAATTCTTATGGATTCAGCAATAGCCCTTAATGCCATCTTGGAAGAACAATAGGCTGAGTTTTTTGGTAGCCCCCTTATACCTGCAACGCTTGAGATAAATACTAAACTTCCTTTTGAATTTCTTAAATAAGGCAAAGCTAATTTTGATAGGTTAACCGAGGCAAAAACATTAATATCAAACACTCTTTTAAACACATCTGAATTTAAATTTGAAAATTTACCACGCATAGACACACCTGCGTTATTAACCAAAATATCTAACTTCCCAAAACTATTTATTGTTTTGTCTATCAGTTTTTTTGCATTATCAAGATTAGTAATATCCGCACAAAAAGAATCAACATTTACTCCCTTCAGCCGTAATTCCTTTTCTGCTTTTATCAATTTTTCCTTATTCCTCCCGTTTAGCATTATGCAAGCCCCTTGAGCCCCAAAACATAAAGCCGTAGCTTTACCAATGCCCTGACTAGATCCCGTTATTAATACCACTTTATTTTTTAATGTATATGCTTCCATGATGGTTATTTTGATAAAAAATTAATGGTTCTTTTTAACCCCATATCAAACGGGGTTATTCTATATTCCAATTGAGAAATTGCTTTATTTGAAGAAGCTCCCCTGTTTGTGAACAATGAGTCTAATACCTTAGGGGTTAAAGACCCTCCAAATTCAAATAGTCCATTGAGTTTATAGTATAGCATGAGCGCACCTTTTACCATATTATAGTTAACTTTTAAAATTTTAATCTTACTTTCTGTAAGCGCTTTTATCTTTTTAAAGAGTTGGTTATAACTGGCATTTTCCCCTCCTATAATATATTTTTCGCCGCTTTCGCCTTTCTCTATGGCCAAAAGGTGGGCATTTACCACATCATCGATGTACACATAATTCGCAACAATATCAAGCTTTGAAGGAACGATTAAAAAATCATTTTTTCTAATCATATTCACTAGCTTGTTAACACCGTTGGAATAAGTTTTCAACCCAGGTCCATAAACCCTAGAAAGGTTCAGAATAACACTTGGCAAACCTTTCCTTTCGTAATCCAAAACCAATTCTTCGGCCATACTTTTAGTTAGTTCGTAATCATTCGCATAAGATTCCAACCTAGGCTGAGATTCTGTAATAGGTATATCCTTATACGAAGGACCGAAAACAGAAAGTGTGCTGGAATAAATTACTTTTTTAACGCTTGTTTGTTGGGCAGCTTTCAAAACATTTTCTGTACCCAAAACATTTGCTCTATAAAAGTTATCAACCTTTCTGCATTTTAAATTGGTGTACTCAGCCGAATGAAAAACATAACTGCATCCTTTTATGGCGCTTTCAATAGAACCTAAATCACACACATCGCCTTTTACAGGTATAATATTTTGATGCTTTGGAATTTTTCCCGAATTAAGATCTCTTACCAGCGCAATAACTTCAAACTCTTTATTGGCTAGTTTTAACGCTAATTGATGGCCAACATAACCTGTGGCACCTGTTATAAATACTTTCATGATGTGGTTCTGCTTTTTAAGGTTAAATAATAGAATACCGAAATTTCATAAACAGCAGACAATGCTATGTGTATTAAAAACGCACACCAAACACTATTTGTGAAATAGGTGAACAAGCACAGAATAATACCAAATGGTACCGCGCCTAAAATTTCTTTTTTTGAATCGAAAATATGAATGAGCACATACAGAACAGTACTGTAAAATATGGCCATGTACAGATTGGTAAAATCAAGAAACTTGAATAATAATATACCTCTAAAAAAGTATTCATAGCCCAACAAGAATGTAAACCTTATTAAAAAGTAAACCCATGCATTTGATAAACTATAAGTTTGGACTTGTACTTCCTGAAAGCCTTCATTCTTTTTCACACTAACATAAGATGCCGTAGCAGAGAGAAACGCTACAACAAAGAACAACAAAAGAACATGCAGTTTTGGAATTTCAAGCGAACTTATCAAGTAATTCAAATCGGGGGTTTGGATGTATGAAAGAAGACCAAAAAGAACAATCCCAAAGGCGTGCTTTAAATTTAATAACCGTAAACCGTTTGCAGATAGCAAAGCTGTATACAAATTATTAATTCCTAGTTTATTGTAAACCGAACTGGTGACGAAATACAATGTAAAACAAACACCAATAAAAACCCATATGTAAATTGAATTAGGCATAACTATGCAGGAATTATTATGACATTAAAAAGTCTGCTCACGGCTTCTACCTTAATACATTTTCCGCTTTTGTAATGAAAAATATTGTACTTGCCGTTTTCAAAATCCACTCTGTAACGTCCGTTTCCGATGGGTTGAACTTTTACCATTTTCTTGAGGTTATCGCAAAAAACAGTTTTAACATTAGTGGGCTCGTTATAATAGAGTGTAATTAGATTGCGCTTAATTAAATTGTTTATGTTAACATTATACTTACCCTCTTTGAATACTATTTCATGGTTAACCTTTGTTTTATTGTTAAGTGTTCTATAAACCGAAGAGTACACCAACACGCCTTTTTTGAAGACCGCCTTTTCCCTTCCCTTTACTTTGAATTTGAAAAGAAATTTGGCTTGAATATTGCTTTTCAAATTATAAACTATAGAATCGCCATACCCTTCTTTGTTTATTATAATTGTACCTATAACACTATCGTTTTTTAAAACATTATAGGTAAGCGATTTGTCTTCGTTTACATTTGAAAAGGCTAGTGTACATAAAATGGCAGGCAACAAGAAAACCGACTTTATTTTTAAAGCCACCTTTTTAAGGTTTACCTTGATTTTATTCGTGTTATTACTTTTCCTGAATCTTTTAAGTAGATATAAAATGAGTGCCGGTATCATAACGATTAGTTTTAGATTACTTTTCTAATCGTAAATTTATTGGCTATTAAGCTTTTCAATATCCAAGAAATTCTAAGGTGTAAAAATTAGGATGTCCAACGATAATCTCGGACGGTGTACTACTCCAATTTAGTGTTGTGAACGGTAAGCTGAAGGTGTTTTTGAAGTAAACTTCTTAAAAGCAGAATAAAAGGTAGATTTTGAGTTAAAACCACACTCTAAACCTATGGCTACAATGGTATATTCGCTAAATTCATCATCAGACAAAAACTTTTTTGCTTGTTTTACCCTGAGTGAATTTATAAAATCTGAAAAATTATAATCGCTATAAGAATTGATTAGCTTAGAAAAATAACTCTTGCTCATGCCTAGCTCTAAAGCTGTGGATTCCATACTTAAAAGAGGGTTTAAATAGAGTTTTTGCTTAACAATATAATTTTTTATTTTCTCGAAATCTGCTTGGTGCTTTTCATTAAAGAAGTCATCGCTCAAATCAATATCTTTTGACTCTAAATCAACACCTATTAAAACCTGGTTAGTTTTAATCGAGCTTCTTAAAGATATTCGGTCCTGTACTACGTTGTATTTATAAAAACCTTGATATCCTATCCAATAGAGCAATACCGAAGTACTAAAGCGCAACGGCAAATAGGCTGTTTCATCGCCCGTAAAAATAACAAAAACTAAAGCTACGGCCCAACAGCCAATGACTATAGACCCTATTCGAACAAACCATTTTATCCAATTTAAATCGTCATAAGGCATAATGCCTTCCAATAAATTGTGCCTTTTAAAAATCAATAAATACGTGTTTGTGAAGAAAAAAATAGTATAAAGGAGGTTAAAGGAGTCTTCGATGAGTGTATAGTTATAAATCAGCGTTGTGTCTCTATTTGGCACCTCATGATACACATAAGAAATGAGGCAAAGCCTAATAACAAGCTCTAAAACAAAAACGATTAAGGTTAGCTTAATAAAATTATTAACCTTGTTTTGAACTTTTAAAAAATTAATGGTAAAAGCGTAAAACATAGGTACAATTAACATATACCAAGGCACCTCCAATTGTTGAATCAAAAATAAGTTGCAGACATAATCATTTTCAATAAGCCAACGTTGTAAATTATTTAAGGATAAAAATAAAACCGTTAGGTTAAGAAAAACAATGGTTATATTAAACCTCTTCTTTACACATAAAGTTACCAGGTTAAAACCAAACCCCTGAATAACCCCAGCAATAAGTAAAAAGTTAATAATCTCTACCAAACTCATATACGGCCTATATAAATGTTAAAAAATATTTAAAGGTTTACATAAGCCACTTTAAGCCTCAATATTATAAAGTAAACTAAATTAGGGATAAATTGGCTAGTATTATAAACACTAAACTTTTATAAATATAATCTAAAAACAGATCATAAGCACATAAAGCATTGAGGTTGACCAAAAATTTAAAACAATTTTCAGTAAAAGTAAGATTAATTAACAATTAAGCATTTGTGCTTGGAAGTTGTACCATATTTGCCTTTCAGCGCTTTTTTATGAGCTTTGTTCACAACAACATGATAAAGATAAGCATCAATTATACTTAGTATCAAAGCATTAAAATAATGATAATATTGTTGCTTCTTAGTTTTCATATTCTATTGTGCTAAGTTATGTTTTAGCGAGATAGCCCAACGGCACTTTGCTGATGGTATAAAATTACCTGATACTTTTCACAAACAACTAACAAAATTGTCTAAAAATTCAATTTATTTTATTAAATTTCACAAAATCTACTAAAAACCAACTTGTAATTTTACAAAAAATGCAAGATTTATTTATTCAATCGTTAAAGGAAAAGGCTAAAAACAACACTTCATTTGTAGATGAAGTTGCCAGTATTTTGGATATAGGATACGATGCCGCTTACAGACGGATTAATTTAAAAACTAGCCTTTCCCTAGACGAAAGTGTTAAACTTGCCAGATATTACAAAATCTCACTCAATAAATTATTTGAAGTTGGCAGCCAAGACAGCATTATTGTAGACCTATCTCCTCCAATTTATGATGTTAAGAGCTTAGAACTGTGGATTGAAAAATCAATTGAAAATATTAGCGCTCTTAAAAAGGTAAAAAACGCCGAGTTTATTTATTCGAGTAAAGACATTCCTTTATTTCATACTTTAACGGACTCCTATTTAACCCGGTACAAAATGTACGTATGGCTAAAAGACCTCAGCACAGAAATGGCCAAAAGCAAAATCACTTTTGACGATTGGGTGCTAACCATTCCTAATTCTTTATTAGAAAGGGCGTTCAAATTAGGTGAAATCTACAAGCACATGAATATTAAAGAGCTCTGGAGCGATAACACTATAAACGGCACTCTACAACAGGTACTTTATTATTTTGAAGCGGGATTAGTGTCGAAAAAATTAGCTTTGGAAATTTGCAATGATATACATAGTGTTATTGATCATATTGAAAAGCAGACCATTAACCAGAGTGTTGGAGACAAAGAAAACAACAAGTCGTTCATGCTATACAAATGTGACTTGCACATGCTAACCAATACTATTATGCTTACCACCCCCTTTAGCAAAATATTCTTCACACCTTTTACAGTTTTAAGTTATTTTAAAATAGAGCAAAAAGAAACCTGCGATATGATGTACGAGTTTTTACAAAAACAAATGTCCAACTCCAAATTATTGGCAACCTCGGGCGAAAGAGACCGTACACTTTTCTTTAAAAAAGTGCATCAAAAAATATCTATCGCCAAAGAACGTATTAATATGGATGATAAAATGACCTTCCTGTAAAACGTTAAATGATGTTAAAAACTTGCTTTTTACCTCATTTTCTTTATTTTATAGTTTATGGTTTACACAGATAAAGAAAAATATTCAGATATTTTAGAAGCATCAATAACGTATTTAGAAAATCATGGTTTTGAAAACATCAAGGCCGACTACGAAGGTTACGAAAGCCCAAAATCGTACATAAAAAGAGGTAGCGACATTGCCATTACTCCCGATATAGTCGCTGAAAAAGAAGGGAGAAAACATATTTTCGACATTAGCTTAAAATCAGAAAAACCTAAGCTTTTAAAATCCAAATGGCTATTCCTTAATACGCTTAGCAATCTTAAATCCCATCGTTTCAAATTGATTACCAAACGCGGCCACTATAAGTTCTCTCAAGATATGCTAGACGCTATAAACCTCAGCGACAAGAAACTAATTAAAATTTAATTTTGGCTTTTCAAACAAATCTATGTGACCAAATACAGTTTTAGGTGTCCAAAAACAAAGACTTTATAAAAAAAATAATCTTTTTGTAACATTTAGTCTGTCTTTTACGTATAACTACTAAACGCCCTTTTATTCACGTTATAATTAACAGGAGAAAATTTAGATGAGACAACTTAAAATTACGAAGCAGGTAACCAACAGAGAGACCGCTTCGTTAGACAAATACCTGCAAGAAATTGGAAAAGTTGATTTAATTACTGCCGACGAAGAGGTAGAGTTAGCACAACGCATTAAAGCTGGTGATCAAATTGCCCTAGAAAAATTAACCAAAGCCAATTTACGTTTTGTGGTATCGGTAGCCAAACAATACCAAAATCAAGGCTTAACGCTTCCCGACTTAATTAACGAAGGAAATTTAGGACTTATTAAAGCGGCACAACGTTTTGACGAAACCCGTGGTTTTAAATTTATTTCGTATGCCGTTTGGTGGATTCGCCAATCAATCCTTCAAGCATTGGCCGAACAATCACGTATAGTTCGCTTGCCTTTGAACAAGATTGGTTCTATCAATAAAATCAACAAAACCTTTGCTTTTCTGGAGCAAAGCCACGAGCGCCCACCTTCTGCAGAAGAAATCGCCAAAGAATTAGACATGACCATTAACGATGTTAAGGAGTCGATGAAAAATTCTGGACGTCATGTAAGTATGGATGCCCCTTTAGTTGAAGGCGAAGACTCTAACCTTTATGACGTATTAAATAGTGGAGAATCGCCAAACCCTGATAAAGAATTATTGCACGAATCTTTGCGAACAGAAATTGAACGTGCCCTTGAAACTTTAACACCCCGTGAAGCCGACGTTATTCGTCTTTACTTTGGTTTAGGCAACCAACACCCTATGACTCTAGAAGAAATAGGCGAAACATTTGATTTAACACGCGAGCGTGTAAGACAAATTAAAGAGAAAGCGATACGTAGATTAAAACATACGTCTCGAAGTAAAATATTAAAGACTTATTTAGGATAGTTTCAAATTGAAATTACGACTAAATTACAGTAACAACAGTTACACACATAACTGTTCGTTTTTTGATTGATGAAAGAACCCCCGGCTGATTACCGGGGGTTTATTTTTGATTTCACCAATACATACCTCAGGTTTTTATTAACTTAGTGCTCAACCAATCTTAACAAACCCAATGATTAAAACAATTTGCTACTTAAGCGACTCTGTTAAACATGAATCTTTAGAAAATTTAAAATTGTTATACCTAAAAGCTAGCGCAAACAACAAAAAACAAAATATAACAGGAATTCTTATCTACAAAAACAATACCTTTCTTCAAGTATTGGAAGGAGAAGTAAATGCCGTTGATGAAACCTTTAAAAAAATTAAAGCAGATAAAAGACACCGAAATATATTCAAAGTAATTAGCTCTGAAGTGGACGAACGTATTTTTGAAGATTACAACTTTGGATTTACTATTGTTGACAACAAACAAGCACTAACCGATTTATACCAATACTTAGAATGGCTTAAAGAAGCTGACAGCCCCTATGCAAACAAAGTTATTTTAATGGTTGAAAACTTTATCAACAGTAATTAAGTCAACAAAAAAACCATTACTTTTACCAAAACAAAAACAACCACTTTAATGAATTCTAAACTAATAGCGCCTTCGTTACTTGCAGCAGATTTTGGCAATCTACAACGTGATATCGAAATGGTAAACAACAGTGAGGCAGACTGGTTTCATATAGATGTTATGGATGGGCATTTTGTACCCAATATCTCTTATGGGATGCCTGTAATTGAGGCCATTAAAAAACACGCAATAAAGCCTCTTGACGTTCATTTGATGATTCAAAAACCCGAACGTTACATCGAAGAATTCGCTAAAGTTGGTGCAGATATTATAACCGTGCATTATGAGTCTACCGTACACCTTCACCGCACATTAACACAAATAGAAAATGCTGGCTGTAAAGCTGGTGTTGTATTAAACCTAACAACACCTGTTTCGGTTTTAGAAGATATTTTACCAAAATGCTATATGGTTCTATTAATGTCTATTAACCCTGGTTTTGGCGGGCAAAAATTTGAAGACATAACTTATCAGCGCATAACAAAATTACGCCATATGGCAAACGAACAAGGTTTAAATACCCGTATTGAAATTGATGGTGGCGTTAGTGACAAGAATATCAAACAGCTTGTTGACGCTGGAGCCGACACCTTTGTTGCTGGCAGTTTTATTTTTAAAAGTAACGACCAGGCGAAAACAATAAAAGACTTAAAAGCTAAAGCTAATTTTTAAAACCTTTTGTAAAAATATTTAAGCAAATCCCGGGTTGTTATAATCCCCACTAAAGTGTCATTATCAACAACCGGCAATGCATGAAACTCACGATGGGCCAGAATGTGGGTTACCTCTTTAATACTGGTGTCGCTTGTAACCGTAACAACATCCTTAACCATAACCTGCTCTATAGTAAAATTATTATAAACCACCGAATCAAGCGATCCACTGTCTGCCATTGATTCTTCAGCTTGACTAATCCGCATCAAATCAGTAAAACTCAGCATCCCAATAATAGATTCTTCATATACTACCGGGATATGCTTAATCTTATAACGATTAAACAGTTTCTCTGCGCGCTCTAAGTCGTCTGCCTTTGTTAGAGCGATAATATTTTTTGTCATAATTGAAGAAACGGGTTCAAAAGTTTTCATAGTTATGGTTTTTAAAATTCGAACAATAAAAAAAGTCTCAAAAGCTAATATTTAAGCTGTCATATCGTGTATAAACATTGCCTTACTCGCTCAAAATTGCTTCAACAGATATTTAATAAGATCTGTTGTTGTCACTATTCCCACTAAAGAATTATTATCTACTACGGGCAAAGCATGGAATTCTTGGGTTGCCAAAATTGTAGCCACCTCCTTTATTGAACTAGACGAAGAAACCGTCACAACGTTTTGTTTCATTACATGGCCAATGGTAAACGCATTATACAACATGACATCGGCAGGCATATCGCCCTCATCTGTTACATCGGCAAAACTTAAACGTAGTAAATCGGTATAGCTTAACATTCCTACAACCATTTTATTATCCACGACTGGTATATGCCTAATTTTATGATGCTTAAATAAGTACTCGGCTTTTTCAAGGGAATCTTTTCTGCTCAATGTAACAACACGCTTGGTCATTATCAATGAAATGGGTGCTTTTCGTATCATCTTATTTAGTTTTCAACTTATCATCTTTAAAATTACTAATAGAAACCTTAAAATATTATGATAAAAATCATAACTAAAAGCCATTTGGTTATTAATACAGAACCATCAATAACCTGGAAAATTAAAATTGAGCATTTGTTTTAGTTTACCATAAACCACAGGAAACAACCTGTTGAATTCTTTTGGCGCTTCGACAAATGTTTCTATGATGACAGCCAATAATTCAGAATCGTTTGTCCAAGCATATTGCCTTATAAAGTTTGAAGTTTCAAGCCTATTTTTTAAACGTTTGTTGGTAACAAGTTCTTCCCGAAGCTCGTTAAAGGTATCTACAAATAATATGGAATTAATATCTTCCTGTTTAATGCTATTGTAATGAATAGCATGTGCGAATTCATGAATACCCAAATTTAGTTTATCGTCTTCTATCCTAAACCCTTCAACAAAATTATCCCACGATAGCACCAAGGTTTCAAGCCTTGCATTATACTCACCTTTATGGTATTCTTTGTTTATTTGAGAAAAGTATTTCGTAGGGTAAACAAAAATGTTTTTTATATATTCTATGGTATAGTTCCTAAAACCAAAGGTTAACATAATGGCCGTGGCCGAAATCATAATTCTTGCCTCTTCGGTAATTACAAAACCCTGTTTTCCTTGAATGTTCTTTCTTTTAAGAAATGTGGCCACTCTGTGCCTAAAGTGGCTTTTATGTTTTGAATCAAGCCTATTGTAAAAAGCAAACTGCTCTTCTAATATTTTAATTTGTGCTAGTTTAAGATTTTTTTTAAAGAAATAACAATGAACCAGAATAGGACGCTTGGCAAATGTCGCATAAACCATCTCAAAGGCATCCAAAACAGCGGTTACCAATCTTCTAATATATAACCACAACAACACGATTACCCCACATATTAAAATACCAAGGATAACAGTTCCTAAATAAGAATAAACAACAGATTGTAAGACTATCATAGGCTCCCTGAGTAGCTCGTTCTGACTTTTGTTACATTATAGCTCAAACTAAAACTCAAAATGGACTGCTTAAAAGGTTGCCAACTTACATGAGGAATGGGGCTTGAGCATTGTATCAGTCACAAAATACAACTTTGATTCTTTTAACTAAGATATAAAAGAACCAAAAGAAGATTAAATATGCAAATAGCCCTTAAACATAAACCACTTAATGTACCATAACCCCATTATGGTCTGTAACATTAGAATTTCCAGACTTCAGGCCATGCGCATTAAAAACCAACAGCGGAATTGAGATGTCAGATTCTATATCTTTCACCAAATCTTTATGGAATGCGTTTGCTAGATTCCAACTGTGCTTGCGCTCCAACATGCCCAAAACATTGGCTCTTTCCATATTTAAAATACTCAATAAGCCAGATTTTATTTTCGTAGACGCAATAATTTTAAATGTTATTTCGGGGTAAGACAACTGCTGTAACACCCTATCTTTAAATTCTGCCATCATTGATTTTGCTTTATAAACATCTGTTTTGTAAATATGTATAACATCAATGAGTGCCGAAAAAGGTCTAGCAATTTCAGCGAGTTTTTTTAGTGATAAAATATCACTATCTTCAAAATCTGTGGCATAGACTATAGATGAAACCGTATTATAAGCCATTCTATTTGGTACAATTAACAATGGTGCTTCTATTTCATCCAATAATTCATTGGCTATGTTACCAGAAAAATAACCTCTTGAACTATGGTTATCTTTCATACCAACAATAATTAAATCGGCGTCTAGTATCTTAGAAAGGCGCAAAATACTGTCTGATATGGAATTGTTTTCAACAACATGGGTCGTAATTGGCTTTTGGTGAAATTCATTCTTTAAAGTCTCTTTGCAGTACTTATCTACCAGTTCCATCTGTTCTTTATGTATTCTTCTTTTTACCGATTCTACAGGCTTTATCGATGAGAATGATATGGGAGGAAATTCATACACATGTAAAACATGCAAATCGGCCTTCATAATCGTGCTAAACCGGTAAGCATATTTTAGTGATGATGTATCATTCGCAGTACAGTCTGTAGCATATAATATAGTTTTCATAACATTTTGCTTTAACTGTACAAATTTACCACACCTCTACTGTATTTAAAATGACATTTATCATTGTATCCTAGGTCATATAATAAAATAAAAAATCCGCAATAATCTACTTATTAGATTATTACGGAGTTTTAACAGTGACCCCGGAGGGATTCAAACCCCCAACCCTCAGAGCCGAAATCTGATGCGCTATTCAGTTGCGCCACGGGGCCATTAGAGATATTATTTTAATTTGAAAGCTTTGCCTTTACAATAGTTGAAATGGTTTTACCGTCTGCTTGCCCTGCAAGTTCTTTACTCACAATGCCCATAACTTTACCCATATCCTTCATGCCCGCAGCTCCTGTTTGCTCAATTGTGGCAAGAACAACTTTTTCAATTTCCTCTTCAGTTAATGCTTCGGGTAGAAATTGAGTGATTATATCGGCTTCGGCAAGTTCTGGAGACGCTAAATCTTCACGACCTTGTTCCAAATAAACAGCCGCACTATCGCGTCTTTGTTTTACTTGCTTTTGAAGGATTTTAAGTTCTTGCTCTTCGGTCAATTCCGCTTTGGCTCCATTTTCTGTCTGTGCCAGCAAAATAGCCGATTTAACTGCGCGCAATGCCGCCAATGCCGTTTGGTCTTTCGACTTCATGGCTTCTTTTAAAGCCGACATAACATCTTGTTGTAAACTCATTTTATTTTAAGGATAATGTGTCTGCGAAGATAAAAATAGATTTCTGTCTCGGCAAGAATGCCTTATTTTTTTATTGCAAAAATTTCAATTTTAAACATGAAAAACCCGAAAAGTGAGGGACTCTTCGGGTTAAAATTAACATAGCGGTTAAATTCTATTGTAATTAATCTACGTTATCGTGCAAAAATGAATTATTGCTCCTCAATTTCACATCGTCGTTATCATCTGTACCAATACTAGTTCTCGACATATCGTTTTCAGAGGAATGCCTAGTATCTGTCAAATCCAAACCTTGGCGCTTATAGGCAGGCACTTTTTCTATATCATCAATTTTGGCATTATTGAATTTATAGTTGAAATCTTTCATCTTGCGCCTACGCTCTGCCGCCCGTTCTTTTAGCAGTTCTGAAATAGGCATGTTCATTGGATCTACGTCCTCTTCTTCAGCTTCTTCTTTTATGGGTTGCTTTACTACCTTCTTTTCAAAAACGACTTCTTGATCAATTTCTTCTTTTACTTTTGAAGACTTTGCAGATTTGTCGTTAATGGACGACTCAATTTCCTCATAATCATCTAAAGCATAACGAATACTGCCCTCTTCGGTTGTTTCGTTAACGGTTATTATTTCTGTGTAATCGTTAACTTTTATCTCTTTCACCTCATCATTGAAATCGTGTGAAACAATATGACCTTGATTCGATTTCTTCTCTTCTTCCTTTCCTGAAATAGGTAAATCGAAAGTTAATGTAATTTGCTGTTCTTCTTCATTTTGGTCTGAAACTACTTCGATATCCTTTGTTTCATCTGCTTCGGCCTCCATTCTCGTTACTGGCTTGATTATAAAATCGTCCTCTTCTTGCATGTTGGCACTTACCTCTTCATAAACAACATCAATGTTTTTAATGATATCTGAAGTAGGAATTATATTAAAGTCGTTTGATGATGACGTATTTACATTACTATTTTTGGGAAAAGGTTGCTTTATGGGCTTAGGCTCCTCTTCCTCAGAATCTAAATCTAATGTATGCCTTACCACTGGCGGCTCTTCTTTCTTTTCAAGCTCTATGCTAGGCGCAATAATTACCGGCTCTTTGTCCTTGGGCTCCAACTCTTGGTCTTCACCTAGGGAGTGAACCACTTTCTTTGTTTCGGTATTTGAAATTTCGTCTTGTTGTTCAATGTTAAATCCCGTAGCTATAATGGTTACACCTATTGATTCTTCTAAAGATTCATCTTCACCAACTCCCATAATAATATTGGCGCCATGTCCCGCTTCGTTTTGGATGTGGTCGTTAATTTCACCTATTTCATCGATAGTAATCTCCTGTGTGCCAGAAACTATCAATAACAGTACATTTTTAGCACCTGTAATTTTATTGTCATTAAGCAATGGTGAATCTAACGCTTTTCTGATGGCCTCTTGCGCGCGGTTTTGGCCCGAAGCCAAGGCAGAACCCATAATGGCAGTTCCACTATTACTTAATACTGTTTTGGCATCGCGTAAATCAATATTTTGTGTATAGTGATGTGTAATAACTTCAGCTATACCACGAGCAGCGGTAGATAGCACTTCGTCAGCTTTCGAGAACCCAGCTTTAAATCCTAGGTTACCATAAACCTCACGGAGTTTATTATTGTTTATTACGATCAATGAATCCACAACATCTCTTAATTTTTCGATGCCCTTTTGAGATTGTTCAATACGCATACGACCTTCAAACTGAAAAGGCATGGTTACAATACCCACCGTAAGAATATCAAGTTCTTTAGCCATTTTTGCTATAATAGGCGCAGCTCCTGTACCTGTTCCACCCCCCATTCCAGCTGTTATAAAAACCATTTTTGTGTTGGTATCGAGCATTTGTGAAATATCGTCAAAGCTCTCTAGAGCGGCTTTCTCGCCAATTTCTGGATTAGCACCGGCACCCAAACCTTCTGTTAGGTTAACGCCTAATTGGATTTTATTTGGAACACCGCTATTTTGCAACGCTTGGGAATCGGTATTGCAGATATAAAAATCCACACCTTTAATTCCCTGTTGGAACATGTGATTAATGGCATTGCTTCCACCACCACCAACGCCAATAACCTTAATAACGCTTGATTGGTTTTTAGGTAAGTCAAATGCGATACTGTCGAATTCTTTTTTGCTGCTCATAAATTCTTTTTTTCTTGGGGTTTTGTACTTTATCTCTATTTCAATGGATTAAACTATCACTCTGCGTTATCTAAAAAATCTTTAACGCGTTCGGTCAACTTATCAAGAAATGACCGTCGTTCCTTTACAGGAGGTTCTTTTATTTCGTTTTCAACTGTTCCTTCATCTGCATTTTTTAGTTCTTCGAGTTGTTGCTGGTGTTGCTGCTCAATTTTCTTTCGCTCGTTTCGCTTAAGGCCATCCAAGACCAAACCAACGGCTGTTGCGAACAACGGACTGGTAATATCGTCATCGCTATCGCCTGCCAAATGTTCGTTTGGATACCCTATCCTGGTATCCATTCCTGTGATATATTCTACTAACTGTTTTAAATGTTTTAATTGACTGCCTCCGCCTGTTAAAACAATACCTGCAATTAACTTTTTCTTTTGTTCTTCGTGCCCGTAATTTTTAATTTCAACATATACCTGCTCGATAATTTCAACAACACGTGCGTGTATGATTTTCGATAGGTTTTTTAAGGTGATTTCCTTTGGTTCTCTTCCTCTCAAACCTGGAATCGAAACGATTTCGTTATCCTTATTTTCACCCGGCCAGGCCGAACCGAATTTAATTTTTAACAATTCTGCTTGCTTTTCTATTATGGAACAGCCTTCTTTGATGTCTTCAGTAATCACATTGCCTCCAAAGGGGATAACCGCAGTATGACGGATAATGCCATCTCTAAAAATTGCCAAATCAGTTGTTCCGCCCCCTATATCGATTAAAGCTACTCCTGCTTCCTTTTCTTCCTGGCTTAAAACAGCATTTGCAGATGCTAAAGGTTCGAGGGTAATACCTTCTAAATTTAAACCCGAACTTTGTACACAACGTCCTATATTTCTAATGGACGACACTTGCCCCACTACAACATGGAAATTGGCTTCCAAACGGCCACCGTACATCCCGATGGGCTCTTTTATTTCAGCCTGACCATCAACTTTGTACTCTTGTGGTAACACATGAATAATTTCCTCTCCTGGAAGCATCACCAGCTTATGTACCTGATTTATTAACCTGTCAATATCCTCTTCATCAATAACCGTTTCAGAATTAGACCGTGTTATGTAATCGCTGTGCTGAAGACTTCTGATGTGCTGACCAGCTATACCTACGGTAACATCTTCAATTTTTATATCGGCCGCTGCTTCGGCTTCTTGTACAGCCTGTTGAATGGATTGTATGGTCTGGGTAATGTTATTAACCACACCACGGTGAACGCCTAAACTTTTTGACCTTCCTATGCCAAAAATTTCGACTTTGCCGTATTCGTTTTTACGACCAATCATCGCCACTATTTTTGTGGTCCCTATGTCTAATCCTACCGCTAAATTATGCTCCATAGTTTAAATTTTTGTGCATATAACTTGGTTCTCAAACTGCAAATTGACTTTACTGTAAATACTCAGTGATTTATCCTTCAGGTTTTTACCGTAAAACGCCTTGAGATTGCTTATTTTTTTGTCCATAAAATCTGTGCTACCCAATTTCACCAAAAAAGCACACTGCCTTAGCTTTAAGTAAAGTTGTTTATTAATGTCTTGGTGGATTTCTATAACATGCTTCTTTAAAAACCCATCGGACTGAACTTTACGTGCTATTTTATAGACGTTATCTAAATTATTTTTTTCTACATAACCGGTAACCAATGGCACTCTTGCGGAATAATTGCTTGACAATGGCATGAACGAACCTTTGTCGTCGATGTAATATGACGCATTAGTGCTTACCCGAGCAATAGGTGTTTTTTGTTCAATTTCGGCATTAAGTGTACCATTTACAGCAAGATACACTTCTGCTGACTTTATCATTGGATTAGATTTGAGGGCATTTTCTAACTCATTCAAAACTAAAGTTTCTTTGGCTACCTTTTTAAGGGCTCCATAATTTTGTATTAACAATTTACTAACAGCCTCATTGGTTATAAACAGGTTGTTTTCCCCGATAAACTTTACGTTTGGTTTTGAAACTTCCCTTGCCATGTTTCGTTTTGATGCAAATGCAAACAGGAAGACCACCAAAACCATTAGGGCTATCATTTTTATGTAATTCCAATTAATTTGCAACACTAAATTCTTTTTTAATTCGTTTTGCCTCTTCTCCTATATCTCCTGCTCCTATGGTTAACACTATTGAAGCACTGCTTTTTCGTATTTCCGAAACCAACGCTGCTTTACCAACCAATTTTTTATTTTTGCTTTTTACTTTATCCAGCAGCCATTTTGAAGTAACCCCCTCTATTGGCAACTCTCGGGCTGGATAAACATCTAATAAAATTAACTCATCAAACAAGGATAAACTTTCTGCAAAGCCTTCAGCAAAATCGCGCGTTCTGCTATATAAATGGGGCTGAAAAACTGCCAATACTCTCTTGCCGGGATACATTTCCCTCACGGCTTGATGTACTGCCCTTATTTCTTCGGGGTGGTGAGCATAATCGTCAATAAACACGAAATCTTCGGTTTTAATATGAACCGTAAATCGACGTTTTACCCCCTTATAGGATGCTAAAGCTTTGGCGAGCTGTTGGTGTGGGCAACCATATTCTACAGCCATCGCCAAAGCTATTAATGCATTCGACAAATTATGTCTACCAGGTAGGTTAAATTCTATGTTTTCAAGCACAGCTTTTGGTGTTGTTACATCAAAAATATAAGTGCCATTTTTTATTTTTATGTTTTGCAAGGAATAATCTGAGTCGTCTTCAATTCCATAAGTTATCCCTTTTATAGGCAAACCCTTTTTAACAAATAGTTTCCCGTTTGGTTTTACTTTTTTTGAAAAATCTTCAAATGATTCCTTTAGAGCTTCAGCATCTCCATAGATATCAAGGTGATCGGCATCCATTGAAGTAATCCCAGCAAAATTAGGCGACAAGGCCAAAAAAGACCTATCGAATTCATCGGCCTCAACTACTGTAACTTCAGTTCCTTTTAAAATTAAATTTGAATTGTAGTTTTCACTAATACCACCCAAAAACGCAGTAAGTGGCACGTTACATTCATGCATTAAATGCCCCAAAATACTGGTTGTTGTTGTTTTTCCGTGTGTTCCCGCAACAGCCAAACAAAATGTATTTTCGGTAATTAAGCCCAGCAATTTAGAACGCTTAACGACTTGAAACTGGTTTTCAATAAAATGATTCAGTTCTGTGTGCTGCTTAGGAACGGCCGGCGTGTATACCACCAATGTGTTTTCTACATTTATAAAGGCCGAAGGAATGTGTTTAATAGCGTCTTCAAAATGAACTTGAATACCCAAATCGACCAAACCATCAACAACATCGGTTGATGTTTTATCGTACCCAGCTACATTTTTGCCGTAAGCATGGAAATAACGCGCCAAAGCACTCATACCAATGCCACCGATGCCAATAAAATAGACGTTATGTATTTGGTTTAAATTCATTTATTTACTTTCAACAGTTTTTCTACCTCGTTTGCAATTTCTTTTGTAGCGTTAACCAAGGCTAGTTTTTTAATGTTTTCGCCCAATTCTTTCTGTTTACCTGTCGAAGCCACTAATTGTGAAAATTTATTTTCAAAATCAGCTTCCAAATCTTCCTCCTTTATAATCATTGCAGCGTTTTTTTCTACAATAGCCATAGCGTTTTTAGTTTGATGATCTTCGGCTACATTTGGTGACGGTATAAAAATAACCGGTTTACCAACGATACAAAGCTCTGAAACAGAACTAGCACCCGCCCTTGAAATCACTAAATCTGCTGCAGCATAGGCCAAATCCATATTGTTCAAAAACTCAAACACCTGAACATCTTTGGTATGGTTATAAATCTTAAAACGTTGGTAGTACAATTTGCCACATTGCCAAATAATCTGAACATTTTGGGTATCAAAAAAATCCAGTTCCTTTTCTATCAATTCGTTTATTCGTCTTGACCCTAAACTGCCCCCTATCACCAAAAGCGTATGCATACCGTGCTTTAGACCAAAAAAATCTTTAGCCTCAACTGTTTTGGCCTCAACATTCAACAATCCTTGACGCACCGGATTTCCTGTTTTTACAGTTTTTTCCTTTGGAAAAAAGCGCTCTAAATTATCGTATGCCACACATATTTTTTTGGCCTTTTTGGCCAACAATTTATTAGTTATGCCTGGGTACGAATTCTGTTCCTGGATTAAGGTTGGAACACCATTTGAAGCCGCTACTTGCAACAGTGGTCCGCTGGCAAAGCCTCCAGTACCTATCGCCACATCTGGTTTAAAAGTTTTCACTATTTTTCGAGCCTTCAACAAACTGCTGATTACCTTAAACGGAAAACTCAGGTTTTTTAAAGTCAACTTACGTTGGATGCCCGAAATCCACAAACCTTCAATTTTGTAGCCTGCACGAGGTACTTTTTCCATTTCCATACGGTCTTTAGCACCAACAAACAAGAATTCAGCATCAGGATATCGTGATTTTAGCTCGTTTGCTATCGCTATGGCTGGGTAAATATGACCTCCAGTCCCTCCTCCAGACAATATGATTTTGTAGTTCTTCATTAAATAGTTTCCGAAAGAATTTCCAATGGATTTTCTTCGTTTGTTTCTTGTTCCTTTATCTCTTCTCGCTTGGCACTTACACTTAAAATAATTCCAATTGCCAAACAGGTCATCCAAATTGAGGTACCTCCACTACTTATTAACGGTAATGTTTGCCCTGTTACCGGAAAAAGCTCTACTGCCACAGCCATATTAATTAAAGCCTGAAACACAATGGGAAGTCCTACGCCCAAAACCAAAAGCTTACCAAATACTGTATCGGCTTTTTGTGCTGCTATTACAATTCTAAAAAGCAACCACAAATACAAAGCCATGATAACAAAACCACCAATTAAACCATACTCTTCAATAATTATGGCGAAAATGAAATCGGACGAAGACTGAGGCAGAAAATTTTTCTGCAAGCTTTTTCCAGGCCCAACACCTTGAACGCCCCCCGTTGCAATGGCTATTTTTGCTTTTTCAATTTGATAATCGGCTTCTGTATCTTCTGGGTTCGAAAAACTTTCAAGCCTTCCCATCCAAGTATCTACACGATTGGGCATGGCATCAGGGAATGCTTTCGCCAACAATACAAATAAGGTCAGCACCAAAACGCCAGAGCCTATAATAACAGCCAAATAACGTATGGGGTACCCTCCTAAAAACACCAACATCAAGACCATTAAAAACATAATAGCTGCTGTTGAAAAGTTAGCTGGCAGTATTAATATGAGCACTAAAAACACCGGCATCCACAATGGCAAAACTGATGACTTAAAAGTTATTTCTTCATCTTTTATTTTCGACATATACCGAGCCACATAAACCATAAGCACAACTGCTGCCAAAGTTGACGTTTGAAATGACATACCCACAAAAGGAATTTGTATCCATCTACTGGCATTGGCGCCCTCTATTGTTGTGCCTTGTAACATCGTAAGTGTTAGCAACACCAACACAATGGGTATCATAACTAGAGATAGCCCCTTAAAATAACGGTACGGTATTTTATGAACGCCATACATAATAAAAAACCCTAATACCAGATGTACAAAATGCTTCACAAAAAACGCAAACGTATTGCTCCCACCACCCTTATATGCTAAGTTACTGGCCGCACTATACACAGGAAGGAACGATAGTATTGCCAATAAGGCCACAATGGCCCATATTAAACGATCTCCTTTTATGTTTTTAAACAGTGCTTGCATTTATTCTTTGTTTTGCAATCTTTTTAGTTTAATTTGAATTCCATTCAGCCTATAAATTTCTAACAGCCTCTTTAAACTGACGCCCTCGATCTTCGTAACTCTCAAACAAATCGAAGCTTGCACAAGCTGGCGAAAGCAAAACACTATCTCCTGATTCTGCCAATTTATACGCAATCTTTACGGCCTCGCTCATAAATTGGGTTTCAACTATAACATCTACCATATTACCAAATGTGCTCATTAGCTTCTCATTATCTACACCCAAACAGATAATAGCTTTTACTTTTTCATTTACAAAAGGAAAAAGCTCTTCGTAATTATTGCCTTTATCAACACCGCCAACTATCCAAACGGTTGGGGCATCCATACTCTCCAAGGCATAATATGTTGCGTTAACATTTGTTGCTTTGGAGTCGTTTATGTATTGGACCTTGTTAATTTTTAATACCAGCTCCAAACGGTGCTCAACACCTTGAAAGTTCTCCAAACTCTCACGAATGGTTTGCTTTCTTATTTTAAGTAAATGCGCCACTGTTGAAGCCGCCATGGCATTTTTAATATTGTGCTTCCCCTCCAATGTAAGTTTTGTTGTTGGCATAGATATTTGAGTGTTATTTATTGTTATTGTTATTTCGTTATTTTTAAAATATGCGCCATTCTCAATCATTTTTTCTATTGAAAATGGTAGTAATGTTGATTGAACTGGGTTGTTTTTTAGATGATTTACAATCACCTCATCATCGGCATCATAAATCAAAAAATCATCATTGGTTTGATTCTTTGCTATCCTGAATTTTGATTGGATATAATTATCAAACTTATAATCATACCTGTCCAAATGATCTGGCGTAATATTGGTGATTACTGCTATTTTAGGCTTAAAATCAACGATGTCATCCAACTGAAAACTACTAACCTCCAAAACATAATTATCGAAATTTTTTTCTAAAACCTGCTTCGCAAAACTATCGCCTATATTTCCGGCTAAACCCACATTCAAACTCTTATTCAAGAGATGGTGTGTCAAGGTTGCCGTGGTGGTTTTACCGTTGCTACCAGTTATGGCAATCAGTGTAGCCTTTGTAAATTTTGAGGCTAATTCAATTTCTGAAACCACTTGAACACCTTTTTCACGAATTTGTTTTACCAAAGGCACCGCATCTGGTATCCCCGGACTTTTCATCACCAAATCGGCATTTAATATTTTCGATTCGGTATGGGTTTCATCTTCCCATTCAATCTCATTATGTAAAAGAACTTGTTTATATTTCTCTTTTATTTTTCCTTTATCGGAAACAAATACTTCGTATCCTTTTTGCTTCCCCAAGAGCGCCGTTCCAACACCGCTCTCCCCTCCACCAAGCACCACCAATCGTTTCATTTATCGGATTTTAAGTGTTACTATAGAAACTATCGCCAATAATATTCCCACAATCCAAAAGCGCGTTACTATTTTACTTTCGTGATAGCCCTTTTTCTGATAGTGATGATGCAACGGCGACATTAAAAAAATGCGACGCCCCTCGCCAAATTTTTTCTTGGTGTACTTAAACCAGCTCACTTGCATGACTACCGATAAGTTTTCTGCCAAGAAAATACCACATAGCACAGGGATTAACCATTCCTTACGAACCGCAATAGCTATTACCGCTATAATTCCGCCAATAGTCAAACTGCCCGTATCCCCCATAAAAACCTGGGCCGGATATGTGTTATACCACAAGAAACCGACTAGCGCCCCAACAAATGCGGTAATATAAATTGTGATTTCCTCAACCCTTGGGATGTACATAATGTTCAGGTATTCTGAAAAAATGATATTACCTGACACCCATGCAAAAATTCCCAATGTAAGCACAACTATCGCAGAAGTACCCGCTGCCAAGCCGTCAATACCATCGGTAAGATTGGCTCCGTTTGAAACTGCCGCAATAATAAAAATGGTTACCAAAATGAATATCACCCATGCGTGTTTTTCCAATTTTGGACTGATCCAAGTAATAACCTTGGCATAGTCAAATTCATTACCCTTAACGAACGGTATGGTTGTTTTGGTCGACTTCACCTCAGGCTTAAACAATTTTGCCGCTTCAATATCTGGGTTTTCAGCAAGAAGCACCCTTTGCTCTTCTAACGGCAGTTTTTCCTTCATGGTTACATCTTGGTGAAAAAACAAGGTCGCCCCTACAATAAGGCCAAGACCTATTTGCCCCATCACCTTAAAGCGCCCTTTCAAGCCTTCTTTATCGTTTTTAAATTTTTTAATGTAATCGTCAATAAATCCAATGGCTCCCATCCAAAGTGTAGTAACAATTAAAAGAATGATATAGATGTTTTCTAATTTAGCCAGGAGCAACACCGGAATAAGCGTCGCCAAAATAATGATGATACCGCCCATAGTAGGTGTGCCCGCTTTTTCGCTTTGACCTTCGAGGCCTAAATCGCGCACTGTTTCACCTACTTGCTGTTTAATTAAAAATTGAATAATCCTTTTACCATAAATTGTTGAAATCAGCAATGATAATATCATGGCAGCTGCAGCCCTGAAGGTTAAAAACCCAAAAAGCGTGGCTCCGGGGAACTGAAATTCTTTTTCTAAATATTCAAATAGGTAATACAGCATTTATATGTTCTTCTTTTATTTTTGCAATTGCTTTAAAAACGCCTTAACAATTTTAAAATCATCAAAATCGAAACGTTCTCCTTTTATTTCTTGATACGTTTCATGCCCCTTACCAGCTATAAGAATAATATCGTTCGGCTGTGCCATTTGACAGGCCGTTTTTATAGCCTGCCTTCTATCTTGAATGGTCAATGTTTTTTTAAAATTTTGAGGCTCTACGCCTGCTTCCACATCCTTTAAAATATCTTCAGGGTTTTCGCTACGCGGATTATCACTTGTAAAAACAACCTTGGTACTCAACGCCGATGCGATATGCCCCATTTTTGGACGCTTACTTTTATCTCTATCGCCACCACAACCAACAACCGTAATAAGTGCTTCGTTTTTTGTACGGATGCTGTTAATGGTTTCCAAGACATTTTTTAGAGCATCGGGTGTATGGGCATAATCGACTACAGCAGTAATTTTTTCATCTGAAATAATGTACTGAAAACGGCCGCTTACACTTTCCAAATCACTTATCAATCTTAAAATCTCGACCTTTTCGAGTCCTAATAAATCGGCAGTTGCATAAATAGCCAAAACGTTATAGGCATTAAAGTCCCCTATCAAACGCGTCCACACCTCACTATCGTTGACCTTAAGCAACAATCCTCCAAATTGGTTTTCCAATATCTGCGATTTGTAATCGGCATATTGCTTAAGTGCATATGTGTACTTTTTGGCTTTTGTATTTTGCAACATCACCAAACCGTTCTTATCATCAACATTGACCAAGGCAAACGCCTTATTTGTAAGTCCGTCAAAAAATTTCTTTTTAACATCGCGGTACTCGGCAAAGGTTTTATGGTAGTCTAAATGATCGTGTGACAAATTGGTAAAAATGCCACCCGCAAAACTTAAACCTTCGGTTCTAAACTGGTGAATGCCATGCGAACTCACTTCCATAAAGCAAAACTCAACACCAATCGCATTCATTTCGTTTAAATACTTGTTTATAGTTAATGAGTTAGGCGTGGTATGTGTAGCCTTATATTCTATATCATCAACCATAATTTTGACGGTTGACAACAACCCGACTTTATAACCAGCCTTTTTAAACAACTGATAAAGCAAGCTTGCTACGGTAGTTTTTCCGTTGGTACCAGTTACCCCAACAAGTTTTAAGTTTTCGGAAGGCGCTCCGTAAAAATTAGAAGCCATAAAAGCCAAAGCCTTATTTGAATTATCGACTTCTACATAGGTTACACCTTCAGACAAGTTTTTAGGCAGATCTTCACAAACCACAATGTTGGCTCCATTTTTTATTGCAATTTCAATAAAGTCATGCCCATCGGCAACCAAACCACGAATAGCAACAAACAAATCGCCTTTTTTAACCTTTCTGGAATCAAAATGAATGGCACGCACCTCTACACCCGTATTTCCAACCACGGTATTGAGAGTTACTTTGTATAATATGTCTTTAAGTACCATCATGATGCTTTAAGCGTAATTGTTTGGTTATTTTTTAATTTGGCATCCTTGTCTACAGATTGCACCCTTACAATACCATGTCCACTCAACTTCACTTTTATATCCACCTGCATGTTTTCCAATAAGGCCAAGGCGTCCATTGCAGGCATACCAACTACATTTGGCATTATGGTCTTATAGGTTTGGGCTGTTTTGTAATACGCTTCAAACTCGTTTTCAACTTCAGCCACTTTTACATCAAGACTTTCAACCTCATCAACAATAGGCGTATCTGTAAAGATTTTTTGAGCGACTCTTTTGAATACAGGCCCGGTAACATCTGCACCATAATACCCCTTTTCAACACTTGGCTTATGAATCACGACAATACAAGAGTATTTAGGGTTTTCCGCCGGAAAATACCCCGCAAACGATGAAATATACCTTCTGTTCTCCTTCCAATCTTTCATCCAATATTCTGTTTGTGCTGTTCCAGTTTTTCCCGCCATTGAAAAATGCTCTGAATATAGAGAACGTCCAGTACCACGCTCCACAACATTTTTTAATATTGTCTGGATGGACTTCAATGTCTTATCGGAGCATATTTTTTTACCCGAGTCTTTTCTATCAAAAGTTTCGACCACCCGATCCAATTCCCTTACCTCTCTGATAAACCTTGGTTTAACCATAACACCATCATTAGCAATGGCATTATAAAACGTTAAGGTTTGCAATGGCGTTAACTTCAGATTGTAGCCATATGCCATAGAAGGCAAGGCATTTTTACTCCATATTTTATCGCCCGGCTCAGGAATTACAGGTTTGCCCTCGCCTATAATTGGAAGCCCTAAAGGCTCATCTAAACCCCAAGTTTTCAAATGACGAATAAATGGTTTTGGGTTCTTGGAATACCCTCGATCAATAATGGTCGCTAACCCAATATTTGAAGACACCTCTAGTGTTCGCGCTGCTGAAATTTTACCATGACCATGCGTATCGTAAATGGCACGCCCATAAAAGCGTTTGTAACCTAGCTTAGTATCGATTACTGTTGAGGTATCGACCACTTTATCTTCCAAAGCAGCCATCAAAGCCATCACTTTGAACGTAGATCCCGGTTCGTGCGATTCGCCTACCGCATAGTTTAAGCGTTCGTAATAGGTTCCGTTTTTATTTCTTCCTAAGTTAGAAATAGCACGTATTTCTCCAGTTTTGGTTTCCATAACCACCACACAACCATGATCGGCCTCATAAGCTTCCAATTGACGTAACAACGCATGATGTGCTATATCTTGAATATTAACATCAATGGTGGTATAAACATCATAGCCATCTTTAGGCTCAATTTCATTAGCATCACTCAAGGGCTTCCATTGCCCTTTTCCAATTTTCTGTTTCTTTCGCTGCCCATTGGTGCCACGCAAATACTTTACACCAAAAGCTCCATCAATCCCTGCACGGGTAACATTACCTTGATCATCAAATCGTTCGTAACCTATAGAACGTTGGGCGATAGCTCCCATAGGGTGCTCGCGCTTAGTTTTTTGTTCTACAATTAAACCGCCTTTAAAAGCACCAAGGTTTAGCATTGGAAAATTCCTAAACCGGATATAATCAGAATAACCAATATTCCTAGCCAACAAGTAGTAGCGGTGTTTGTTAGCTCGAGCTCGCCTTAAAGCTTTTTCGTATGCACTAGCTGATTTCCCTGAATATTTTGAAAGTGAATCTGAAAGCGGACCGATATGTTCCTCAAAAGTTGTAGCTGATGGCGTTAGGGCATCAAACCTAATATCGTACTTGGGCACCGAGGTGGCCAATAAATTCCCATTCACCGAATACACGTTACCGCGATTGGCAGGAATTACAACATCCTTAACCACACGCTCGGTAGCTAAAGCCCGGTATTTATCGCCCTGAACAAACTGGATACTCAATAGTTTAAATACCACAGCTAGGCCGAAGACGAACATACATCCAGCTATAAAATACAAACGGTTCAATATGCTTTTCTCGTTTACTGCCAAATTAACCTATCAGTTTTGCGATTTTACTTTTATTTTTTTTGGTGGAATTACCGAGGGCGCCAACCCCTTTTTCTTCATAACATTTACAACATGCGATTCCATTTTTAGCTTCATCAGCCTTGAACGGCCATCAACAAAAGCCGAACGCATTTCCTTTACCTCATTCTTTAACCGGGCAATTTCATAAACCTTTTTATCGGCACTATGCGAACTTGCAATCATTATTATAGCCAAGCCCGAGACAAACAAAATGAACCTCCAGTTTTTAAAAGCGTCATCGCTAACTAAAAATGTTCCCTTTAATATGTTATACAAACTCTTTTTCATTCAACAACCTTATCTCTATAATTTTTCAGCAATACGAAGCTTAGCACTTCTCGCCCTGTTGTTTTGTTTTATTTCTTCCTTCGAAGGCACAATCAAGCCACCTACTTTTTTTAACGGCACCTCAAAACGCCCAAACATATCGCGTTCTGGCTCCCCCTCAAACAAACCGTTTCTTATAAAACGCTTTACCAACCTATCCTCCAACGAATGATAGGATATAAAACTCAACCTGCCTCCTGTTTTTAATATTTCTGGCGTCTGCACCAAAAACTCTTTCAGAACCTCTATTTCCTGATTCACTTCAATCCTAATAGCCTGATAGATTTGAGCCAATATTTTGTTTTCATGGCGAGGCGACAAAAACTTTTTCAAAACGGCTTTTAACTGTCCGCTAGTTACAATTGGCGCTGTTTTTCGCTCACTTACAATTAACCTTGCCATAGCCGGAGCCGCACGCAATTCACCGTATTGCAACAACACCTGCTTCAAATGCTCTTCGTCATACTCATTAACTACATGAAAAGCAGACAGTTTATTTTGCTGATTCATTCGCATATCCAAATCAGCCTCAAAACGTGTTGAAAACCCCCGTTCGGCAACATCAAACTGATGGGACGACACACCAAAATCTGCCAAAATGCCATCCACTTTTTTTACGCCATGAAATCTCAAAAAGCGCTTCACATACCTGAAATTCTCATGGATAAGCGTAAACCTATCGTCATCAATTGTGTTTTTAAGAGCGTCTTGATCCTGGTCGAAAGCAAACAACTTACCATCTTCCCCAAGCCTACTTAATATTTCTTTACTGTGGCCGCCACCGCCAAACGTAACGTCAACATAGACACCATCTGGTTTTATATTTAAACCATCAACCGTTTCTTTTAACAATACCGGATTATGATATTCCATGGTCGTCGTCATCTTGTCCCATTACTTCTTCGGCTAAATCAGCAAAATCTATTGCCGCATCGTCAATGGCCTGTTCATAAAGGCCTTTATCCCATATCTCAATGATATTAATGGCCGAAGCCACAACAATGTTTTTTGAAATATTCGCAAAAACCGTCAATTCCTTCGGGATCAACAATCTTCCATTTACGTCAACTTCAACAATTTTTGCTCCCGCCGTAAATCTTCTGATAAAATCGTTGTTCTTCTTTTTGAACTTATTCAACTTGTTCATCTTCTGCATAAGTGCTTGCCATTCGGCCATTGGGTAGAGCTCCAAGCACTTTTGAAACACCGACCTGCGCAAAACAAACCCATCCTGCAAAACGGCAGAAAGCTGCTTTTTGATGGAAGCTGGCATCATTAACCTGCCCTTCGCATCAACTTTGCAATCGTATGTTCCTGTAATTAAGTCCACAAGCGGCGCGCTGAATATTAAACGTTTAAGTGTCAAATATATTGAAAAATTTACCACTTATTACCACTTATTACCACTTTGTTAATAAATTTTCGACTAAAACCGTATTTTATCGAGCGGCTTCGTTTGCAAAGCGGCATCGGCTCTTGCCTCCTTTAATTTGAAAACATCTTAAAATCGTGGGATTGAAATTGTTAACATCTTCTCCTGCAGAAGAAAGAAGAATCGACCAAAAACAATGAAGAACAATTTTTGCCGAAAAAAATTAATATGGTGGAATTTTGAATGAAATAACTATATTTGTTTTTAACGAATGACTAACACTATTAATGGCGCATCGATTAAAAAAAGAAAAGAATTACAATTATATTGAAGCAGGTGAAGGCACGCCAATTATTGTGCTACACGGCTTAATGGGAGGTTTAAGCAACTTCGATTCGGTTACTGACTTTTTCAGCAACAAGGGATATAAAATCTTAATCCCAGAACTCCCTATTTACAGCATGTCACTGCTTAAAACTAACGTAAAAAGCTTTGCCAAGTATTTGCACGATTTTATTGAATTTAAAGGCTACAAAGAGGTGATTTTATTGGGCAATTCACTTGGAGGCCACATAGGGCTTTACCACACCAAAATGTTCCCTGAAAGCATAAAAGCATTAATCATTACTGGAAGCTCTGGTCTTTACGAAAGCGCCATGGGTAGCGGCTACACTAAGCGCAGTGACTACGAGGTTATAAAAAAGAAAGCTCAAGATGTTTTTTACGACCCCGCCGTTGCCACTAAAGAGATTGTCGATGAAGTTTACGAAACCGTAAACGACCGCAACAAACTCGTTAAAACCTTAGCCATTGCTAAAAGCGCCATACGCCATAACATGGCAAAAGACTTACCAAAAATGACCACCCCTACCTGCATTATTTGGGGCAAAAACGACAACGTCACCCCCCCTGAAGTTGCGGTGGAGTTTAACGAATTGTTACCAGATTCTGAGTTGTTTTGGATAGACAAATGTGGGCATGCCGCCATGATGGAACACCCCATAGAGTTCAACCAAATAATGAACGAATGGCTACAAAAAAGAGGGTTTTAGCCAGTAGATTTATTCAAATAAAAGATTCCTGCCCTAGTGGGAATGACTAAAAGCATGAAAATAAAATCAGCTGAATTTATTGTAAGCAATTCCAATGTCGAAAAATGCCCTAAAAGCAGTTTGCCCGAATATGCCTTTATTGGCAGAAGTAACGTAGGGAAATCGTCATTAATCAACATGCTTACAGGCAGAAAAAGTTTAGCTAAAACTTCTGGCAAACCAGGAAAAACACAACTCATAAACCACTTTTTAATCAACAAAAACTGGCATTTAGTCGATCTGCCAGGTTATGGTTACGCCCGTGTTTCAAAAAGCTCCAAAAAAACCTTTCAAAAATTCATTACCCAATATTTTTCTTTTCGCGAGCAATTGGTTAGCGCCTTCGTTTTAGTGGATATTCGGCATAAGCCACAAAGCATAGACTTGGAGTTTATGCAATGGATGGGAGAAAACGGCATTCCTTTTTCTATTATATTCACTAAGGCCGACAAATTAAAACCAAGAGCCATAACGCGACATATCGAGGACTACAAAAATATCTTATTACAATTTTGGGAAGCCATGCCCAATTATTTTATTACCTCATCCTCTAAAGACATAGGGAAAGAAGAACTTTTAGGTTATATTGATGAATTGAATGCCAATATGGAGTTGGGTTAATTTTCAGCAACCTTCTTTATTTGTAAGAATATTTTTTATATTTAGCAGAATAAATATAATGGTGCTAAGCGGAATAGTGTTGCCCATACGTTGGCAATAATTTGAATGAAAAACATTATCACAATTTTAATAATAGTTTCATTTTCGCAAAGTTGTTCTAAAAACAATATTAATTCTGACTTAATCGGACATTGGAAATCGACTAAAAGTGCAAATATTGTGGAATTAAAATTGTTCAAGGACTCTTTAATTTCAAACTCTTGGGATAAAATGGCCAAATTTTCTTGGTAAAGCGACGGAACTAAAATTTACTATACTCAACTGACTGATTTTCCTACGGAAAATCCTCAGACACAAAACCGAACTATTCTTACACCAACCATTGGCATTCATTAACAGAACCGCTAAACAATGATAAAATTCTTTAGAAAAATTCGTCACAAAATGCTGACTAAAAATAAGTTCAGCAAATATCTAATTTATGCCATTGGCGAAATTATCCTTGTAGTTATAGGGATTTTAATCGCTTTGCAAATCAATAGTAAAAAACAGGAAATAAACAATAGAATAACTGAACAATCAATTTTAAACAATCTGAAAGAAGATTTTAATAAAAATCAAAAAGAAATTAAAGTATTAACGTTTGCAAACAATAAATATCATCGCAATTTGAACAAGTTTATTGAAATTTTAAAAACTAATCCAAAAGACATTAAAATTAAAATTGCTGATACCTTATCAATAGCCGCTATTGCCGCACCAACATACATTCCTACTACGTCGACTATAGATGTGATAATATCAACTGGAAATATTGATTTGATAAAAAATGAAAAACTAAAAACTTTAATAAGTCGCTTTAAAAGAGAAGTTGCTGATTTAAGTGAAGATGAGAAGGATGTGAGAGTTTTAGCAAATATTCAAATATGTCCGTTATTAGGACAAAATAGTGATATGATTGATGTATATCAAAACACTTATGCCTATACAATTGATAGGCTCAATAAGGTTAAATTAAGTTCATCATCAATGATATTAAATTCCAATTTATTAGGCTCGTTAATAGCTCAACGATTTTATTACAACAAAATGATTATAAGTGAGTTGAACAGTATTTCAGCAATGCAAAATGAAATACTACAACTTATTAATAGTGAAATTGATTAAGCTAAAACACAACACCATGCCTAGCATATTGCGACTGAATTTCCTACTCGCAAAGTCCTCGTAAATTTCCTATCTTGGACCTCTTTCAAAAAATCCGGCAAGATTTTAATACAACGAAAACCACAACCCAAACGTTAGCAATAATTCAAATTGAAATTAATGAAGAATAGATATTATGCGCAAAACTCAAAAGAACAAATCAAAATTCAGATTACCTTAGGTTTAGCTGTAATTATATTTCTAACATTAATAATTTTAATTTCAATAACCGCTCCTTTTTTTGATATCCCTTCGCTAGTAAAAAATGGTAAATTATAATATTTCTCTAATTTTCTTTTAGTGGAAAAACCTAAAAATGGAATCGTTAAAATTCATGGAGGCTCTTCATTTGATTATTATTTTTTATTGGATGATAAAATGAATTCTGAGCAAAGAACGATATATATTACAACAACATATAGAAGGTTTATTGTTATTGATAAAAGAATATCGACAAAATAAAAATATTAAAATACAAGGGGCAAGCTATTTTTTAATCAACTTACGGCTAACAAGTTTGGCTTTAAGACAGTATAAGGTCATTTTACTCAAAAGTTAATTCTATCTTACAATTATTTTAGTATCCTAATAGCAAAATCCATTAAAAAAAAAGGTTTCGTTTCCTAACCTAAGCCATATAAATACATATGAAACAAATGTGGAAAACTTAATTAAACGAGAACTACACATGAAAACATTAAACTCCAAATTAAAAAGAACACTTGCTACCAAGGTGCAAAGCCAATAGTAGTTTTGTTAAAAAGAAAAATTTGTCATTTTACAGTTTTCGTAAATCAAATAAAAATCACCCTTTCACATCCAAAGCATCCCTAAGGGCGTTACCAATAAGCATAAAGGCCATTACCAAACTCATAATACAAAGTCCTGGAATAACAGCTAAATACGGTTTTCCCAAAATAATATAGTTGTAGTGGTCCTTTATCATCGCCCCCCAACTGGCCATGGGTGGTTGTGCGCCAATTCCTAAAAAGCTTAATCCACTTTCTATTAAAATAGCCGCCGCGAAGTTCGCTGCCGAAATTACAATTACAGGAGCCATAATATTGGGCAGAATGTGTTTGGTGATAATCCTAAAATCGGTATAGCCCAAAGCTTTTGCAGCCGTAACATACTGCATCTCTTTAACGCTTATTATTTGACCACGTACCACCCGTGCCACCTCAACCCACATGGTTAAACCCACAGCTATAAAAACCTGCCAAAACCCTTTACCCAAAGCCAAAGTAATAGCAATAACCAAAAGCAAGGTAGGAATAGACCAAGTAACATTAATAAGCCACATAATCACAGTATCTAACTTCCCACCGAAATATCCCGCTAGGCTCCCCATTAAAACACCAATTACCAAAGAAATAAAAACCGCCACAAAACCTATAAAAAAAGATATTCGGGCACCCACTAAAACACGGCTCAACAAATCGCGACCATATTTATCGGTTCCCAACAAAAACTTTTTTTCCGATATATAATCTCTAACCGAGTTCTCAGGAAAATTAGACAATGCTACGCTCTTTTCTGCCCCTTGCAGACCATCGGCAGCATATTCAGTATAGGTCAATGTGTTGTTCTCTATACTATAATCTGAAATGGGAACCTCGGTAGAGGCATTTTTCTTTCCGAAGAACATTTTATCAAAAAAAGACTGCCCATCTTCAAACTTTAACGGCATGGTTAAGATTGTAACGCTAAAACCTGGATTTTTCGAATGTATTGACAAATGCATTTGATTGGCGTACTGGGAATTATCTGGCGCAAATACGTAAGCAAATACAGAAACAACACCCACCAACACAATAAAAAAGAAACTGAAAGCGCCCCAAAAGTTTGTTTTAAACTTTTGGAGCGCCAAATGTTTTAGTGAGGCAGATTTAACCATATACAGCCAATCTTAATTTTTTACAGCGCCTTTGGTCGCTGCTACATTTTTTATGGGATACGACATTTTTAAATCTTCAAGCACATTTAAGGCTTCTTCAATGTAAACATCTTTGCTTAAGCTTTCATGCCACCGCTCACGTTTTTCCTTTAAGTCGGTTGTATCTTGAGTGAACAGTTGTTTTTCAAAACTTGTAGAATCGAAAGTTAAATTGGTTTGGTAATCTGAAATTGCATCGAACTTTTTCGATTCTTCTTCATTTGCCTCTATTTGAGCTTTATAGGTTTTGTAGTTAAGCGAGTAAACTGTTTCGTCAATTTTATTTTTCACCCACTTAGCATTTTCTTCAATGAGCTTCAACTGTTCATTATTCATCATACGCTGTTTGCTTTTTTCGACCGTGGCATCGTAATCAAAATAATTTTCCCAAGGCGTATAATCTGCCGCATCAATTTCATCATATGGCAACGGGTTGTCTTTATCTTTCTCACCTACCTCAATAAAACTGAAACGCCCTGGCACTTTTACATCACTTTTAACCCCTTCCAATTGTACCGAACCACCATTAATTCTGTAATATTTTTGAGTAGTAAGGGCCAAAGCACCTAAATCGCCACTGGTATTGTTTCTCAACATATTATTAAGGTTAATCACATTTTGTACGGTACCTTTTCCGTAGGTTTGCTTACTTCCTATAATAATGGCGCGTTTGTAGTCTTGCATTGCAGCCGCCATAATTTCGGAGGCAGATGCTGAAATTTCGTTAACCAATATAACCAAGGGGCCATCCCAAACAATAGACTTATCACGATCGTTCAATACTTCTTTTGCCTTACCCGTTGAGCGTACCTGCACAATCGGGCCATCTTTTATAAAGAGACCGGCCATATCAACAACCGTAGGCAACGAACCTCCTCCATTGTTTCGTAAATCTAAAACCAAGCCCTGCATGCCTTCATTTTTTAAATGCTCTATCTCTTCTTTTACATCTTTGGCTGCATTTACATTTTTATAATCTTTAAAATCTACATAAAAGGCAGGTAAATTGATGACTCCAAATTTTTGCCCTTCTTTTTCTACAATAGATGATTTAGCATAGGTTTCGACCAACTCTACCACATCTCGGGTAATGGTAATATCTTTTATCGTTCCGTCAACTTTTTTAACGGTAAGTGTAACCTTGGTCCCTTTTGGACCTTTTATATATTTAATGGCATCGTTTATACGCATTCCTACTATGCTAATAGGAAACTCTTCGTCTTCTTGTTTTACTTTTAAAATAACATCTTCAACATCCAGCTCTTTACTGCGCCATGCCGGACCACCAGAAATAAGCTCAACTACTTTTATGTAGTCCATACGCTTTTGGAGCCTTGCACCAATACCTTCTAGTTTACCAGACATACGTTGATCGAAATCTTCTTTGTTTTTTGGTGCTAGATAATAGGTATGGGGATCAAATTCTTCAACAATGGTATTTACATAAACCGCAAACCAATCTTCGCGTTTTAAATCCTCTAAACTATCATTAAAATAAATATCGATTGAATTAAGCGTGGCCTCTCTGGCTTCTTTTTCAATTTCCGCTTCGGTTTTCATTACATAGCTTGCATCATTTTCTTTAGCTTGCTTTTCCTGCTTCATTAAATCATCATAATTTGAAAGTGTGGAAAATTTAAGCTGTTTTCTCCAACGCTCTTTCATTTCCTTTTTGTTCTTCGGAAAGGAGCTTTTTTCATAATCTGTGTCAAACTCTTCATCTATGGTATAGTCAAAAGGTTTCGACAACACGTCTCGGTATATCTCCTTAGCTTCTGCGATACGTTTTAGCAAACGCTCATGCACAACATTAAAAAATGTAATATCTGTAGCTTTTAACTGATCATCAATGTTCATTTTGAATTTTTCAAAATCCTTATAATCCGATTCATAAAAATACCTTTTAACAGGATCCAATACTTCTATGTAATCTGTAAACAATTCTTCTGAAAACTCATCATCAAAGTCAACAGGGTCATAATGCCCCTGCTCCAAAACAAAGGTTATAATTTGAACGAGCAGCTTATCTTTATCTGGATTACTGAACTTTTTTGTAGTGAAACTGCAGGATGCAAAACCCAATAACAATAAGAGTAACAGCGCCTTAAAATTCCTTTTCATAATATTTCTCATCTAATCAATTTTAGTTGCTTCTATTAAGCACGACATATTTTTTCACTAAAATAAAGAAAAAACCATGCCAATTGAGCTTAATGTCGCTAATTTTTTGTTAAAGACAGGAAATTGGATGTTTCCTGAGTAATTTATGTATTTTAGCGATAATTTTTGATGACCAATCATGACAAAAAAACCACT
The DNA here is from genome assembly GCA_022749295.1 of Flavobacteriaceae bacterium GSB9. NCBI lineage: Bacteria > Pseudomonadati > Bacteroidota > Flavobacteriia > Flavobacteriales > Flavobacteriaceae > Flavobacteriaceae bacterium GSB9. The sequence continues at coordinate 3,136,256 of CP062007.1, read as the reverse complement.
TATTCTAGTTACCAATGATGATGGGATTAATGCGCCTGGCGTAAGGACTTTAATTAGCATTATGAACACCCTTGGAGATGTGGTGGTAGTTGCCCCCGATAGCCCACAAAGCGGCATGGGCCATGCCATAACCTTAAATTCAACACTTTTTGCCGAAGAAATTCGCCTCGACGATGGCCCACAAAAAGAATACAGTTGTTCTGGCACTCCGGCCGATTGCGTAAAAATTGCTATTAGGGAAATTCTGGACAGGACACCTGATCTTTGTGTTTCAGGAATCAACCATGGCTCAAACTCGTCGATTAATGTCATATATTCTGGCACTATGAGCGCAGCCATTGAAGCAGGTATTGAAGGGATTCCCGCCATAGGTTTTTCACTTTTGGATTATGGATGGAACGCCAACTTTGAAGCTTCAAAACCTTACGTAAAAACCATTGCCCAGCAGGTATTAAAAAACGGGCTCCCCAAAGGCATTGTCCTTAATGTCAACATTCCAAACCTATCAAAAGAAAACATTAAGGGCATCAAAGTTTGCCGCCAGGCCAAAGCCAATTGGGTTGAAGAATTCGACAAACGCCAGACCCCCAATGGAAAAGATTATTATTGGCTCACCGGTAAATTTGTTAATTTAGATGGTGGCGAAGACACAGATGAATGGGCCTTAGAAAATGGTTATATTTCGTTGGTGCCCTCTCAATTTGATTTAACGGCACATCATTTTATAAAGGAAATAAATGCTTGGAACTTAAAATAATTTTAAATCACATAACAATTTTGATGAAGAAGGATATTTTTATTGGCATGTTTGTAGGATTGGTTGCCAACGCTATGGGCTTGTTTTTTGCAGCCACCATTTTGGGTAAGGGCGACGATTTTACAACGGTTATTAAAGCGGCTGCAGCCGAAGGTTTTTTAGGAAAGCTCATTAGCTTGGGCGCCATTTTAAACCTTATTGCATTTTTTATATTTATAAGGAAGAAAAAAGATTATCGCGCTAGGGGCGTATTGCTCATTACCGTTTTTATTGCTGTTTTTACCTTTGTTTTCAAACTATTTCAATAAAACTTTAAGTTTCAACCAGAACCCTTAAAACCTAGAGGCCATGAAATATTACATAATAGCGGGAGAAGCTTCTGGTGATTTGCACGGCTCGAATCTTATGAAAGGCTTGCTCAAATTAGACACCAATGCCAATATTAGGTTTTGGGGCGGCGACCTTATGGCCAAAGTAGGTGGCACTTTGGTAAAACACTACAAAGAACGCGCTTTTATGGGCTTTGTTGAAGTTATTACCAACCTCAACAAAATTTTTAAGGATATTGACTTCTGTAAAACAGACATACAAAATTTCAATCCAGATGTTATTGTTTTTATCGACAATTCAGGCTTTAATTTAAGAATAGCCAAATGGGCTAAAGCAGCTGGATTTACAACCAATTATTACATTTCACCACAAGTTTGGGCATCAAGAGCTAGTCGTATAAAAGCCATAAAGCGCGATATTGATGCCATGTACGTTATCTTACCTTTTGTAAAACCTTTTTACAAAAAATACGGCTACGATGTCACCTTTGTTGGTCACCCGCTAATTGATGCCATAGCTAACAGACATCAGGTAGGCGAGTTTAAATTTAGAGAAGAACACCAACTTGGAAAAAAACCCATTATAGCATTACTTCCCGGAAGTCGCAAACAAGAAATCACGAAGATGCTTTCTGTGATGTTGGGTATGGTTGACAAATATCCCGATTATCAATTTGTAATTGCTGGTGCGCCAAGCCAGGATTTCAGTTTTTACGAAGAGTTTATAAAATCCAAAAATGTAAAATTTATAGACAACCAAACCTACGACTTACTTAGCATTTCTACCGCAGCCTTAGTTACCTCTGGCACTGCAACGCTAGAAACTGCTCTATTTAAAGTACCTCAAGTGGTTTGTTATAAGGGGAGTGCCATCTCGTACCATATCGCTAAACGCATAATAACCTTGAAGTTTATATCGTTAGTGAACTTGGTAATGGATCGCGAAGTTGTAACAGAACTCATTCAAAATGATTTCAATAAAAAACGACTAAAAGCAGAACTTGATAAAATTTTAGATACGGAAAATCGAAAAAAAATCTTTTTGGATTATTACCAATTAGAAAAAATACTGGGTGGAAGAGGTGCGAGCGAAAAAACAGCCCAACTTATCTACGAATCCATAAAATCTTAACTTTTGGCAAAACAATTTGTTTTAATATTAATTTTAATGGTAAGCCTAAACGGCTGTAAATCTTCAAAGCGGGCAAAAACAAACCATAGCATAATCACCAAAAAAGACACCGATGCCCCGACTGATTATAAAAATGAAAAAACAAATTCTGCCGAAATCACAACTCCTGCCAAGCCACTATCCCCGTCTGATTACATTATAAACTATGCCAAACAATTTGAAGGCGTGCGCTATAAATGGGGTGGCACCACAAAATCTGGGATGGACTGTTCGGGTTTGGTTTACGAATCGTTTAAATCTTACAATATTATTCTGCCAAGAACATCAAAAGACATGGCTAAACGGGGTAAAAAAATAGCTCTAAAAAAAGTATTGAATGGCGATTTATTGTTTTTTAAAACCGGAAACCGCCGGAACTCCATTAATCATGTTGGCATTATTGTGGCCATTAAAAACAATGACATTGAGTTTATTCACGCCACCACTAGTAAAGGCGTTATTATATCGCGTTTGAACTCCCCCTATTGGCTGGATGCCTTTCACGAAGCAAGGCGTATTCTTTAGGATATTTTCATATCTTAGAAGTGTATGAAAATGCTCAATTTCACTATCATAAAACTCACACTTTGCCTTATTTTGGGTGTTGTTATTGGGCATTTCGCTGATGTTTCTGTACAAAGCGCCTTAATGGCCGCAACGCTTCTTTTAAGTATTTTAGGGTTATTTTATGTATTGGGTCGAAATCGGTTTAAAAAAACCATTTGGTTTGGAGTATTTACGTTTTGCACAATGGTTGCTATAGGTGTTTTAACAACAAGTCTGCACAACCAAAAGCACTTTAAAGACCATTATTCACATCAAATCTCAAGTAAAACTAACGAAGCCAACATAATCACCTTTAGGGTTCGCGAGGTTATAAAACCCAATAGTTTTTACAACAAATATGTTGTAGATATTTTAAAGGTAAACGACCAAAAAGCCTCTGGAAAATGTTTGTTGAACATTGCAAACGATTCACTCACAACAGATTTTAGAGTTGATGCCGTATACGTTTGTAAAACAAATTTTCAAGACGTTTACAAACCTTTAAACCCGAACCAATTCAATTACAAAAACTATTTAGAAAAAAAATACATTTACCACCAGTTAGTTTTAAACGAAAATGAAATACTTAAAGTTAACACAAATCGACATACGTTGTTTGGTTTAGCCGATGCCGTTAGAAGCCATATCAATGAAAAACTTAAACCATTTCATTTTAAACCAAACGAATTAGCCATTATCAATGCTCTTTTACTTGGTCAGCGGCAAAACATCAGTCAAGACGTTTATACCAGTTACGCTAATGCTGGCGTCATTCATATCCTTGCCGTTTCTGGGTTGCACGTCGGCATTATTCTAATCATTTTAAGCTACGTTTTTAAACCATTAGAACGCTTTAAGCATGGCAGACTCCTTAAAACAATTTTACTTGTAAGTATTTTGTGGGCATTTGCCATTATAGCAGGGTTGTCGGCTTCGATTACCCGAGCGGTTACCATGTTTAGCATTGTAGCTATTGCCCTTAACCTAAAACGCCCAACAAACATATACAATACCTTGGCCATATCAATGTTTATTATTTTACTTTATAAGCCATTGTTTTTGTTCGACGTTGGTTTTCAATTGAGTTATTTGGCCGTGTTTGCTATTGTTTCCATCGACCCATTTTTGTACAAACTTTGGCAGCCTAAAAATAAAATAATCAATTTTTATTGGCATACACTAACGGTGTCTGTATCGGCTCAAATTGGAATCCTGCCCTTAAGCTTATTTTATTTTCACCAGTTTCCTGGGCTATTCTTTGTTTCAAATTTATTAATCGTTCCGTTTTTAGGCATTCTTTTAGGCATGGGCATACTACTTATTTTATTAGCTGTATTAAATATACTACCCCAATTTTTTGCTGATTTTTACGGAATTGCCATCAGCGGAATGAACATTGTTGTAGATTGGGTTGCTAAACAGGAGACTTTCTTATTTAAGGACATTTCCTTTAACATCTGGCTCGTTTTGGCGTTTTACATTCTTGTTTTTACTCTTTTTAGGTGGACCGTCAACAAAAACGCATCCCGTTTAAAATATTTTTTAATGGGTGCTTTATGCGTTCAAAGTGCTTTTATTTATACAAAATTGAATAAACCCTCAAATGAATTTATTGTGTTTCACAAAAGTAGAAATAGTCTGTTGGCAAACGTAGCACACGATAAAATTCGGGTTTTTCATGATTTAGATAGTGTTCCCATTTCCCAAATAAGAAGCATTAAAGATTATACCATTGGAAACTTCATTAACACTATTGAGGAAGGCTCACTGCGTTCGGTGTATGAACTTGGCGAAAGGAAACTGTTAATTATTGATAGCATGGGTATTTACAACGTTACATCCTTTAGGCCTCAATTTGTTTTATTAAGGCACTCCCCAAAAATAAACCTAAACCGTTTAATTGATTCTATTCAGCCAAAACAAATAATTGCAGACGGAAGCAATTACAAAACTTATGTTGAGCGCTGGTCTAAAATCTGCAAAAAAAGAAAGCTCTCTTTCCACCAAACCGGTAAAAACGGAGCTTTTATAATTCGTTATTAAATCAATCCTTAACTTTTAAACTCTGACTTAAAATTGTTGTAGTACGTATTAAATTCTTCTTGTGTTTTGATGTTTTTGTGATCGTCTTTTTTGAACATCTTCAAATACAACTCGAGTTGACTGGGCTTTAAATACCCTCTTAAAGGTGTAATCACGTCGGCCTTTTCATCTAAAAACACTATGGTTGGATAGGCACTAATTTTAAAATAACGTGCTAATTGATGTGCCGAATTTCTTCTTTTGGCTTTTGCTGGGTCGTAATTTGGGTTAGTAAACGATTTATTCTTATAATTTACCACTTCGTTACCCTCGCCATTGAATTTTACGGCGTAATAGTGCTCGTTTACATATTCGGCAACCTGCTTGTGCTGAAATGTGTTTTTATCCAGCATTTTACAAGGGCCACACCATGTGGTATAAATATCAATCATAATTTTTTTTGGGTTTTTCTTTTGAAGCGCCACTGCCTCTTCAAGACTCACCCAATTTATCTCTTGCGCTATGGCATTTAAGCTTACAAAACCAATAGCTAAAATTAAAAGTAGTGTCTTTTTCATTTGTTTTTCATTATTTATAATTCTTCTAACTGCACTTGCAACAACCTTTTCTAAAATCGCAATTTAGAAATAACAACTTATTTTAGAGTAACATAAGTTGCAAAAGTCATTCCGAACTTACAAAAATTGTGGCAAAACCTAAATTTTTTAGTCCTATTTTAGATTAACGGACACCGTGCATCAGTTTTTTAAGAAGTGGGTTTAATACAAATATAACCACCCCTGCCAAGGCTGGAACAATTGTAAAAATTAAAAAGAACGTTGATAGGTTATACTCTTTTGTTATGTTTTCAATTTGCCCTCCAGCAACTGCGGCAAGTTTGTTTCCGATTGCGATGGCTAAATACCACATACCAAACATTAGCGCTATCATTCTCGCCGGCACCAACTTACTAACGTACGACAAACCAACAGGAGACAAACAAAGTTCGCCAAGGGTATGGAACAAATAAGCCAAAATAAGCCAAACCATACTTACCTTCATACCTTCTGAAATGCCATGAGCCCCCCAAGCCAACAAACCAAAACCAACAGCCATGATTATTAAACCCAAGGCATATTTTGTAGCTGCCGAAGGATTGTATTTACTCTCCCACCATTTTGAGAAAAAGGAAGCAAAAACTATAATAAAGAAAGAGTTTAAAATACTAAACCAAGACACTGTTATCTCAGAAACTTCGGCAGTAAACTCTCTCTGTAACATCCAGATAACTAACCCCCACATTCCTAAGAAGCACAGGACTAACGTAATATTTGAAAAGGGTATTTTTTTAAATGTTTTTTTCCATAAAACAAACAACACATAGGTTATTATAACTAGTGGTATTACTGTGAGCAATGCATTTACAATGTTAAAAGCCATTGCCGAGTTACCCTCTAAAACACGGTCTACATTATCGCGAGCAAACAATACCAAAGATGAAGCGCCCTGCTCAAACGACAACCAAAAAAACACGGTAAAAAAGGCAAAAATGATAAATGCAATCATTCTATCCCTAACAACTGCAGCGTACCTTAAAATTCTTCCAATTACAAGAAACAGAAACACGGCCAAAGCAAATAAAACAGCTACATATTGTCCTTCTAAACTTTCGGTTTTTAAAACAGAAAACATATCAATGCCAGCAATTTTAGACATCGGATCGTTTATAGCATATCCCAGGCCAATTACCGAACAGATTACAATTAAAACCTTATCTAGCCTGGTGAAAGGATTCGTTTTTTCAATGGCATTTTCATCTTCTAATTTTGATATGGTGTTATTGCCATCCTGAACATCTTCAACTTCATAAACTTTTGAAGGTTTTGCTCCTATTTTACCAAACAACTTTCCTCCAAACCAAAATTGAAGCGTACCAAGAAGCATAAAAATTCCAGCCAAACCAAAGCCATACGCCCAACCTATTTTTTCGGCTAAATACCCACATAACATCATTCCGAAGAATGCACCGGCATTAACACCCATATAGAAAATGGTATAGGCACCATCCTTTTTTTCTGAATTATTCTTATACATCTCTGAAATAATGGAGGTAATGTTTGGTTTAAAAAAACCTGTTCCTATTACCAAGAGGCCGAGGCCAATGTAAAGCGACAGTTCGGTCTCTAATGCCATCGAGGCATGCCCTAAAGTCATAATCAATGCGCCGATAACTACAGCCCAGCGGTAACCTGTTAACTTATCTGCAATAATCCCTCCAACAATTGGCGTGATATAAAGCAGCATAGCATATGTACCAAAGAGCGCTCCTGCATTTTCGGCAGACCAACCCCAACCTGGATTAGCTCCAATAACCGTAAAGGTTAAAAAGTTAACCAGAAGTACACGCATTCCGTAAAAAGAGAAACGCTCCCACATTTCGGTAAAGAAAAGGACAAACAGACCTGCTGGATGCCCTAAAACTTTGTCTTTAAACAAGTTTTCTATATCTGTATTGATTGTCATATGTTTGATTTGTTAGTTAATATCAGAATCTGCTAATTCAAAGCCTTCAGTTTCGTCGTAATGCATCATACGTTCATTGTCCTCTGCTCCATGGGTTAGACGTTTTAAGGGCTTAAGAAGGAAAATAAACAAGAGCCCCACTATAACCGTAAAGATTAGTATTCCTGAAAAAATAGCGTATTCTCCAAATTCTGATGCCGACTCTCCAACTATTCCCGCCACTTTATTTCCCAATCCAGATGACGCAAAATAAACCCCCATCATTAATGAGGCATATTTCGCTGGCGCTAATTTTGTAATGAATGATAGGGCTACTGGAGACAAACATAACTCACCAAGCGTATGGAACAAGTAAGCTAAAACCAACCAAATCATACTTGAGGTTCCTGATTTTTCGAATTCCATGGCAGCAAATACCATAAACAAAAACCCGAAACCCATTATTATAATACCTAAAGCCATTTTAAATAGCGACGAGGCTTCCTTTCCTTTCAACTGCCTTTTTGCCCAAATACTGGCTACCAATGTTGCAAATAGAATTATAAAACCTGCATTTAAACTTTGAAACATTACTGTTGGAATTTCCCATCCAAACAATACTCTATCTGTTTTAGTATCGGTATAAAGGTTCATTAAACCACCTGCTTGCTCGAAAGCTCCCCAAAAAATGATAACCATTATAAACGACAGCAATAAAACTACAAATCTATCCTTATAGACTTGCGAATTCAATTCTTTATAAATCATCATCATTAAAGCAGCAATGGCTGTTAAAAACACAAACAATAAGCCATAGCCCCAATCCATAAAATACCACCCAATAAAAGAAGCTAAAAGTAAAATACCGGTGATTACCAATTGCTTTGGAGCAGTGAAAAGTTTAGAATATAATTTTCCATAAGACACCTCGCTTTCGTCATCTGCTGCAGGCTCAAAGTTTCCTACCTGGCTTAGATATTTTTGTCCGCCAATATAATTGATTAACCCTAACACCATAACAATTCCCGCTAGCCCAAAACCAGCGTGCCAACCCCATTCTGCTACTACCAAACCAACTGTAAGCGTAGCCAATAACGAGCCTAAATTTATGCCTATATAAAAAATACTAAATCCTTTATCCCTTCTTATATCTCCTTGTTTGTATAATCCGCCAACCATGGTTGAAATATTGGGCTTTAGCAAGCCCACCCCAAGAATTACCAATCCGAGACCGGTATAAAACGCCCAAATATCGGTGAGTACTAAAACGCCATGGCCAAGACAAAGGATTACGGCTCCCCACAACACTGCTTTTTTCTGTCCTATGAGCTTATCTGCAATCATTCCCCCTGGAATAGACATCACATAAACCAACATGGTATACCAACCATAAAGCGCCAAAGCTTCTTGATCTGTCCACCCCAAACCAGCACCTCGTGGGTCTGTTCCCAGGGCCGTGGTTGTCATATACAAAACCAATAGCGCACGCATACCGTAATACGAAAAACGCTCCCACATTTCGGTTAAAAATAAAATATACAATCCAATGGGTTGTCCAAATAGTTCCCTTTGATGCGGTTTTATAGCTGCTGACATATTCTTAATTTTGGTTAGTCTATCCTTTAGTTTCTTGATTTTTCAATTTCTTTGCTGTCTTCCTTTTGAATTTTATCACCGAGCGTTTCATCAACAAAGTTGGTCATTTTTTTATATAGGTGAAGTCTCGTATTTCCTCCATAAATACCATGATTCTTATCTGGATAAATAGCCCATTCAAATTGTTTATCGGCCTGTATTAAGGCTTCGGCTAATCGCATGGTATTTTGCACATGCACATTGTCATCACCAGAACCATGCACCAGAAGGAAGTCTCCTTTTAATTTATCAACATGGTTAATTGGTGAATTATCGTCGTACCCACTTGGGTTTTCTTGAGGGGTTGACATAAAACGCTCTGCGTAAACAGAATCATAAAAACGCCAACTGCTAACAGGTGCTACAGCAATCGCCATTTTAAACACATCGTTACCTTGAAACAGTGCGTTACTGCTCATGTAACCACCATAACTCCAACCCCAAATACCAATTCTGGTTTTATCTATAAAAGGTAAGTCCCCTAATTTTTTGGCGGCCGAAATCTGATCTTCTACTTCATATTTCCCCAATTGATTTTGGGAGACTTTTTTAAACTCTGCTCCTTTATAGCCTGTACCACGCCCATCAACACAAACAATGATGTAGCCCTTCTGCGCCAGAAATTGAAACCAGTAATCGTTAGATTCGTTCCATTGGTTTTTCACCTCTTGGGAATCAGGTCCAGAGTATTGGTACATAAACAACGGATATTGCTTATTTTCGTCGAAATCGGCTGGTTTAATCATCCACATATTCAAATCGTTACCATTAATATTTATGGTACTAAATTCCTTTTCTGATGTCTTATAGTCGGCAAGCTTTTTCGCTAACTGGTCATTATCTATTATACTTTTAATAACATTACCTGATTCGGCACTATTTAAAGTATATTGCGGCGGGTTCTTAGCACTTGAATAGGTATTGATAAAATACGAAAAGTCGGCATTAAAAACTGCATTGTTTGTGCCCGTACTCTTTGTTAAACGCTTTTTGTGCTTACCATTCAATTTTATGGAATATACATCGCGGTTGATGGATCCATTTTCGGTTGATTGGTAAAATATGGTTTTACTTTCTTCATCAAAGCCATAATAGTTTGTAACCTCCCAATCTCCCTTTGTTACTTGGTTAACCAAGTTTCCGTCGTTGTCATAATAATAAATATGGTTAAAACCGTCCTTTTCACTGGTCCAAATAAAACTATTGTCCTTTAAAAACGTTAAGCTCGAGGAAAGTTCTACATAAGCATCATCTGTTTCGGCCTGCACTAATTTTGATGTATTTGTTTTTGCATTTATAAACCATAAATCCAATTCGTTTTGTCGGCGATTCATATACTGCGCACTCAAAATATTGGAGTCTTTGGTCCATTTCATCCGCGGGATATAAAATTCGTCATAGGTTTTATCGACCTCAACATTATGTGTTTTGTTATTCTCTAAATTGTAAATATGAAGTGACACTTTAGAGTTAGCCTCACCGGCCTTTGGGTATTTAAAAACTTGTTGGGTTGGGTACAGATCTTGCCCATAAATATCCATTGAAAATTCTGGCACCTGGCGTTCGTCAAAGCGAATAAAGGCAATTTTGTTACTATCGGCATTCCAATCAAAAGCACGGACAAATGTAAACGGTTTTTTAAACGATAATGGACTTTCCGAAAATTCTTCTTGGTATACCCAATCGCCAATACCATTTATTATTTCATTCTTTTTACCATCAAAGGTAATTTGTGTAACCTCTCCGCTATCTAAATTCTTTACGAATAGATTATTTTCTTTGGCGAAAGCTATTTTATTTCCGTCTGGAGAAAATGTAGGTTGTTGTATTTTAGCTGAATCTAATATAGTTAACGCCCCATTTTTAATATCATAAACAAAATAAATTCCTTTTTTAGACCATCTATAGATAGATTCTAAATTTGTAGCCAAAAGCAGTTTTTGCTCATCGACACTAAAAGTGTAATCGGTAAAATATGGAATGGCTTCAAGGTTTGCACTACTAACAACCGTCTTTACCTTGTTTAAGGTTTTATAATCGTAAACATTTACCTGCGTGCTTCTCGTAGCCCGATCAACTTCCAATACCGAATATTGTTTTCCATTAGCCATAGAATGTAAAGCATTCATGCGCTTAGTGCTAAACGTACCATATTTCCAAATGTCTTCTAGGGTAATTTCTTTGGTTTGCGCTGATAATATTGAAGTTAGGAACAAGCAAACACAAAAGGAGAATTTTAGGTGATTCATTAAAAAAAATTTATTTTTCACAAAATGATGTCAAGTTTACTAAAAATTATGCAAAAAACGTAAATATTAACACTTAAATAACGCCTTTGCAAGTGGGTGTTCTATATTAGAATGAAGAGTGGTATCTTTGCACGGCTAACTAATAAATTATGAGTAAACCCATTGCTGGATTTTCTAAACTATCGAAATCCAAAAAAATAGACTGGATTGTTAACAACTACTTCTCTGAAGCCGAAGATGCCAAAGCTGTTTTAAAGCAATATTGGAACAGTAACGAAAAACTGCAGCAATTGCACGACGAGTTTATCGAAAACACCATCACAAATTATTATTTACCGCTTGGTGTCGCCCCTAATTTTTTAATCAACAATAAGCTTTACACCATACCAATGGCTATCGAGGAGAGCTCGGTGGTAGCAGCAGCCAGTAAAGCGGCCAAGTTCTGGATGGATAGAGGCGGGTTTAAAACCAAAGTTATTTCTACAACCAAAATTGGGCAGGTCCATTTTATGTTCAACGGCACTATTGAAAAACTACAACAGTTTTTTAACCACATAAAACCGCAGCTTATTAAAGATACTGAGGCCATTACCAAAAACATGAAAAAGCGCGGTGGTGGCATTCTTGATATCGAATTGCGTGACAAGACGGATGATATACCTAATTATTATCAACTGCACGCTTCATTCGAGACGTTGAATGCCATGGGTGCCAATTTTATCAATTCGTGTTTAGAACAATTTGCAAAAACATTTAAAGCTGAAGCTCAAAAGTTTGCCCTATTTGCAAAAGAAGAAAAAGACATCGATATCGTCATGAGCATTCTATCGAACTACGTTCCAGAATGCTTAGTTAGAGCAGAAGTGAATTGCAAAGTTGAAGATTTAACCGAAGGTGCAATTTCCGGTGAAACGTTTGCTAAAAAGTTTATACAAGCCGTAAAGATAGCCGAAGTAGAGCCCTTTAGGGCCGTAACCCACAACAAAGGTGTCATGAACGGTATTGATGCCGTTGTTTTGGCTACTGGAAACGATTTTAGAGCGATTGAAGCGGGTGTTCATGCCTATGCTTCAAGAAAAGGACGCTATAGTAGCTTGACCCATGCGAAAATTGAAGATGGTATTTTCATATTTTGGATTGAAATTCCATTGGCTTTGGGTACCGTTGGCGGTTTAACAGGGCTTCATCCATTGGTAAAGTTAGCGTTGGAACTTTTGCATAAACCCTCAGCAAAAGAACTCATGGAAATTGTGGCTGTTGCCGGCTTAGCCCAAAATTTCGCAGCATTACGCTCACTAACCACAACAGGCATTCAACAGGGGCACATGAAAATGCACCTTATGAATATTTTAAATCAGTTTGAAGCAAGCCCAAGTGAAAAAGAACAATTAACAAATTATTTTAAGGATAAAACCGTTTCTCACAGTGCGGTAACAGAAGCCTTAAATAAGTTAAGAGATTAATACGATTTGAAAACCTTTTATCATCATAGCCACGGGAAACTCCTTATTACAGGCGAATATGTCGTGCTTGACGGTGCATTATCATTGGCTGTTCCCACAAAATTTGGGCAGTCATTAAAGGTAGAAGGCACCGACAGTAAAAAAATTATTTGGAAAAGTTTAGCCGAGAACGGCAACGTTTGGTTTGAAGGTGAATTTCAAATGAAAATGAACGCGATTACCACGTCGCACGCCCCTCTCAATGACGTTTTAAAAAGGCTCATTCAAATTTTGAATACTGCAAAAACCCTTAACCCTGAATTTCTTAAAACCAATGAAGGTTTAGAAATAACAACAACACTCGATTTTCCTCGAAACTGGGGCTTGGGCACCTCGTCAACACTTATAAACAATATCGCACAATGGGCCAAAATTGATGCCTTCCAACTTCTGGAACGCACTTTTGGCGGCAGTGGCTACGATATTGCTTGTGCACAAAACCAAGGCGCCATCACTTACCAAATTAAAGACTCCTCCCATATTGCCAAACCTGTAGATTTCAATCCTGATTTTAAGCAGCAATTGTACTTTGTTCATTTAAACAAAAAACAGAACAGCCGGGAGGGCATAAAGCATTACCATGCCAACAAAGGCAACGCAACGGGATTAATAAAGCACATTAATACGATTACAGAAAAGATGATTGTGGCCGAAACTCTCAAAGACTTTGAGCCTCTCGTTGAAGCGCATGAAGATTTAATTGGAAACATTACGAACCAAACACCAGTTAAAACATTATTTTTTAACGATTTTGAAGGTGCTATAAAAAGTCTAGGTGCTTGGGGTGGCGATTTTATTTTAGTAACCTCAAAAACAAATCCCACGGCTTATTTTAACAAAAAAGGCTTTGCTACAGTTATTCCATATGCCGAAATGGTTTTGTAACTTAAGCTATATAAAATCTAAATTCAATCAGAATAAATATCAAACAAAAAAAGCTCCGATAATCGGAGCTTTTTTTGTTTATGATTCTTTTAAAGTACTTACTGAATTTGAATTTTAACTCTGTTGTCTTCAATTTCGGCAGCATCCTTTAAAGCATTATATACTTTCGTGTTTACCGCACTAGCCTTTTGCGAAGCTACTCGGTTAGCCGCAGCTTGGTAGTTATCTAACTCTACTGCCGGTGTCTTTTTAGTTACTTGAATCATGTAAACCCCATTAGAACCGTCAATTAAACCAGAGGTTTCCCCTTCATCCAATCCAAAAGCAGCACCAACAACCAATGGCTCACGACCTGCTCCAGAAATAGTAGGGCTCTTCATATTAACACCATTAGCTGTTCTAACAGTTGTTTTTTCAGCAGCCGCTAAATCTTCTAAAGTTGTTGCAGAAACACGGTCTCTAATAATCTCGGCCTTCTTTTCCTTTTTAAGAATAGGCAACACTCTGGCCGTAGCATCTTCAACAGACATTAAACCTGCTTCATGCTTAGCAACCAGTTGTGCTATAACGTAACCACCAGGAATATTAAAGCGCTTAATTTCACCAACCTCAGAATCCTCATTAAAAGCCCAACGTACAATTGGTCTTTGGTTACCTACGCCAGGAATACTTTCATCTAAAGCTTTTATACCATTAACTGGTCGAACATTAAAATTACTTTCTTTAGCAACGGCTTCAAAATCACCTTCACCAGCTTCAATTTCAAAATTAGAGGCATCTCTAAACACCTTATCTGTTGTTGCTTCAGACGGCTCAATAGCTCTTGCAATAGTTCCTACCTGCACCGCTTTTTTAGGGTCTTTTTGTCCTTCGATTTCTATAATATGGAAACCAAAAACGGTTTTAACCACACCTAAATCGCCAGTTTTACCTTCAAACTCAAACTCATTAAACTCAGGAACCATAGAATTGTATGGGTGCCAATCGTAACGCCCGCCATTGCTTACACTACCTTGGTCTGATGAAAACTCAGTGACAAAATCAGGGAATTTAGAACGGTTTCCTTTTAAAACAGTCAATAAACTATCGGCTATGCTTTTGGCTTCAGCTTCTGTTTGTGTTACCTCTGGACCTGCACTCTGTGCCCCTACAAATGGAATTAATATGTGACGTACTTTTGCTGAGTCTGGTATTTGCTTAACAGCAATAACTTTTGATACTTTAAAGAACCCATTATCTTTATAAGGCCCATAAACTTCACCTTCGTTTAAACTATAAATATCATCAGCAACAGCAGTTGGCAAACTTGACTTGAACATAAAACGCTCATCAAATTTCAAATCTGATCCAGCGATAACATTAATATACTCTTCGTTGTCTTTTACTTTAGAAAATGCAACAATAGTATCTTTTCTTCCTCTTTCGTCAACCAATCTTCCATTTACATAGGTTTCCAACTCTGCTTTAATGGCAGCTTCATCTTCAACAGATGCCGTTTCTTCAAACTCCACAAAACGGATATCTCTCGAAGCCTCAACTTCAAACTGTTTTTTGTTGTCTTTGATATAACTAGAAATATCAGATTTAGATACTTGAACAGTGCTATCTGGAATGGTATTGTAAGATACTTGAACGTATTTTATGTCTACTTTATTCCCTGCTAATTTGTGCTCCAATTCACCTTCGGCTAGAGTTCCTGTTAATCCTGCTTTTACAAGGTTATAATACTTCTGGTTTAGAGCGTTTAATGCCAACTGGTTTTCGTAGTTTATCCAACCTTCGTAACCCGCTGGGTTAGTTTCTTTTAAATTGGCAATGTACTCGTTCAGCTTGCCTTCATCAAAAAGGCCAGCTTCGTTTAAAAACTCTGGACTTGTAGACAAAGCATTTTTCAATAAATCGCGCATTTGATCTTTTTCAACAGTAATACCAAGCTCTTCAAATTGCGTTTCCATAACAGCTTTTCTCACTTCTTGGTCCCAAACACGATTCATTACCTGAGTATTTGTTGCATTTGGACCTGCTTGACGTTGTGCCGCTTCAACTTTTTGCAAAAAGTCCTCACGCGTAATATCTTTTCCGTTAATGGTCGCTACCACATTTTGCGACTTCGACATTAGAGCATCGCTGTTTCTAAACAAATCTGCCAAAACAAAAGAGAATAGCGCCAAGGCTATAATTAATATTAAGAATAGTGAACGTTGTCTTATCTTATTTAAAACTGCCATTTGTAAATTAAATTTTTTAATTACCCAAAGCTGGGATTTGTTGTTAAGTTGGTGTCAATTACACAATAACCGACAAAAATATCGTGCGCGAAAATACCATTTTCTATTTAATAATAAAAGGGTTATTTGTTTATTGTGGCCTTTAAATTTTTTTGATAGTAAAACTGAAGTTGAAACGCAAAGGCTTTAGACCCAATATATAGTTTAAACTTTTAATCTTCTTCAACAAGTTTAAGCTCTACTAAATCTATTTTGGTATTGGAAACCGCCAATATTTTAAACTGAAAATTATCAATTTTAAGTACGTCGTTTTGAGCTGGAATTTCTTCGGTATGATTAACTATAAGCCCTCCTAAAGTTTCGTAATTCTCGCCTTCGGGTAAATTTATTTTATAGGTTTCGTTAAGGTAATCGACTTCCAAACGTGCCGAAAAGTGATAGGTTTCGTTATCAACTTTTTCCTCAATGGAGTCGTCAGAATCGTGTTCATCTTCAATTTCCCCAAAAAGTTCTTCAATAATATCCTCAACGGTCATAATTCCAGATGTTCCGCCGTATTCATCCAAAACCACGGCAATGCTACGTCGTTTTTTAGTGAGCACGCTAAGCACATCCTTAATGAGTACCGTTTCGGGCACGAACTCTACAGGCGTTAACATAGCCCGAATGTTTTTCGCTTTTTTAAACAATTCAAACGAATGTACGTAACCTAAAATATCGTCAATCGTATCTTTATAGACTAAAATTTTAGTACGTCCAGTTTCAGTAAATAGTGTGTTAAGAGACTTTACGGAATCATTAATTTCAACGGCGATTATTTCGGTACGCGGAATCATAACTTCTCGTGCCTTTACTTCGGAAAACTCTAAGGCATTTTGAAAAATCTGAATTTCACTATCTACCTCATCGTGCTCTTCAATCGCTTCCATTTGTTCGCTAATGTAATTTCCCAGTTCTACTTTTGTAAATGCCATTTGAATTTGGTCGCCATCAGTTTTAAAAAATGTTTTCAAAATCAAATCGGAAATCCAGATAACAAATTCTGAGATGAACGTAAACAGCATATAAAAAAAGTATGCTGGTACCGCAAGCGCTTTAACTAAGGTATTGGCATAAATCTGAAAAAAAACTTTAGGCAGAAACTCGGCCGTAATTAAAATCACAAATGTTGAAATAACCGTTTGCGACAATAAACTTAAATCGTTTAAAAGATAATTTAAAAACGCGCTTTGGGTGGGCAACATAGACTGAAACCAACTGACCAACACATCACCCATAAAAAACCCATAAACCACCAAAGCAATATTGTTACCAATAAGCATTGTGGTTATAAATTTTGATGGCCGAGCTGTAAGTTTTCTTAGGGCCTTGGCAAGTAAGCCATCTTGCTTTTTTTCAATTTCTATGTGAATCTTGTTTGAAGACACATAGGCAATCTCCATGCCCGAAAAAAAAGCAGAAAGGATAAGTGAAGCTATTATGATAATAACATAAACGCTCATTTATTTTGAATCATCTTTTTTGTCGTACTTTTTCCTAAAACGCTTTCTGAAGAAAAACATAAAAATGGCCAACCCAGACAAAGCGAAAGACACGTAAGCACCGTGGGTTCCGTCGTTCCATTTAGTAACGGCATCGTAAAGAAACAGTACCGCAAAAACCAAATAGGCGTATTGAAAAATCTTAGAAAAATTCATGCTATATTATTTTGCGTAAAGATAGTTAAATTTGAATTGCTCTGTACGTGTGGTTTTATTTATTCCTCGATAGTAATTATACCAGTAACCTCGAGGACTTGGGCATTTTCAAATTTTGAATCGGAGTCGAAACCATTACCTTTTATAAGGTCTTGTTCTGTTTGAAACTCAACAGGATGGTTTGTAAAGAGCCATTCCTTTTTTTGGTCGTAGTAAAGCTGATCGGTTTTTAAAACACTGTTATCGTGTGTAGTGATTACCACATTATCTCTCATGTCGATTAAATCGGTATTGCCATAAACAATGGCATAATCGGCCACAACAGTACTTTTTTTATTGTCTTTATCGTAAACATAAAGTGTTACGCCATCAACAAACTCGTTAAAAGGAAAATCGCGATTGGTATAATCTAACATTTTGGCACTTATAAGGTTAGCCGAAACTCTACCGGAATCGATGTACTTAACATTCATGTTATAATCGACACCTATCGGTTCGTTGTCTGAAATACCAATCTGTTGCACTTGCTTTAAACTGTCATTACATGAAAAAAACATAGCCACAATACAAATTGTGACTATGCTTAATTTATTATGTAAAAACAATGTTTTCATTAAATTTTTGGCACGGTTACCGAACGCCCTATCCAACAGCCAATGCTTAAGGTTTCACCTGATCTTCCTGAACTAAACACATCAGAGTTTGAAGGCGCTTTAGCTTCGTAATTAGCAACCGACTGTGCAGCCGCTTTTTTTAGCGTTGGGTCTACACGTGAAGCCTTTCTGGCTTCGTTAGCAGCCAACCAATATACCGCTCTTTTGTTGAACGTTGTATCGCCACAGTTGTTAGCGCTAGCCGCATACATCGCTGCAATAGCTAAGTAAGGACGCCCATTTGATGGATTAAGACTTAAAGCTTGGTTGTAATAGTTTCTTGCTTTACCATAGCTTCCTCTTGACTTTAGCTTGCTAGCAATTCTGTAGTACAGTTTAGATTTTTGGTAATCGTCTGTTTCTAAACTAATAGCCTGCTCATAAAATTTAATGGCTCCATTGGCATCACCTTCTTTATCCTTCAAGATTCCTAAATAGTAGGCTGATTTTGAAGAAGGGCTTAGATCGTGATACGCATTAACCAACTCAAAGAACAATGGGTCTTCTGTACATTCTTTTTGCGACATTTGTCCTGCAGCGCGTTGTAACCAAATTGCATTGGTTTTGTTTTCTTCAAAATCTCTTTTAAAGATTGGAATTAAGTTATCGCAGTTTGCTCTTGGACCTAATTTACCATCTACACTTTCAGCAATCTGGTCGTAAGCCTTTAAGTAACTTTCGTAATATCTTTTGTAGCTTTTTTCACGACTTGTATACGATGCTCCCGTTGAATCTTTTTCTATAAGTTTGTTTAACTTTTCTGAGTAGTTTTTTACCTCTACTTCAATTTTATCAACAACATCATCGTACTTACTAAATAATTCGGCTGCTGGTTTTTTACCGTCATCGTACAAGTCAACCATTAAAGAAAAGTAAGTGTATATACTTTTAGGGTTGGTAAAACTTTCCTTATCCAATTTGTAGGCGTTATCAAAGCATTCGTAAAGCTCTTCCTTACTTTTGTTTAATTCCTTTTGGTTATCGTACATAAGCTGGCATGCTTTTGCAGCATACTCGCCTTTTGGCGTTTTGCTTGAGAAGTGCTCTGCTCTTTGCTCCCACATTTTTAAAAGGTCGTTGATGTAAGCAACTTTTTCGGCTCCAGTTGAGTTATCAATTTTATGCTCTAAAATTTTCTCACCGTCAACATAAATAGCATTGTTAAACTTTGGACATTTGTTTCTTACTGCCATCCATGGCTCGTAAGCCGCATCGTAATTCTTTGCTTTTGTATACTCGTGGAAAATAGACAATTTGGTCATACACTCTTCATCTTGCTGTGCAAAACCCAGTCCTAATCCAATAAATAAAAAGGCTAATAAAGTAATTTTAGTTTTCATGATAATTTTTGTTCTTTTAATCATACTTTCTTTTCTGGAACCATCTATCGTTCAAAGATAAGCTTAATTGGAAATTAATAAAATTCTCTTGTATTAAATTGCTGTTGGTTGTTCCTCGTTGACCAAATTCAACACCTAAGTTAGCATTAGATAGTAGCCTGGCATCACCAACTGGTAAACCTACACCAAAAGATATGCCAAACTCTTTTATTGATTCGTTTTCGATGTTTAATCCTGTTTGTTCGTTTCTAAAACCGGCCCTGTAAACAATTCGTTTCCAGTAACTATCGAAAGAACCATAGTTGGGAATGTAAAACCCTCCTAAAGAAAAAGAAAAAGCATCTTCGTAAGTTGTTTGCTGGGTTGCGTAAAGGGCGTTGAAAAATTCACTTGTTTTTTGAAAACTTGTTTCGGCTCCAAGAAACCACTTTCTAGGTTTTCCTAAGCCCGCACCAAAAGTTAGTTTAGAAGGCATCACCAAATCGGTTTCCTTTAGCCCCATAGCTTCCAAATCAGATTCGCTAGTATTAACTATAAATTCTTGGCCTGAAGAATTTACACTAACCGTAGAAATAGACCGCTCGTTTTTAGAGGCTATGTTGCTCTGTGGCGTAAACATCACACTTGAAACAAGTTCTAAATCTTTCTTGATTATGGTTTTATACGAAACCCCCAAATTAACGTTTAGCCCGCTTAAATCTGACCGGTTTCTTTCACTAGTTTGATATTGGGTTGGCCGACCATCGTCATATTGATAGCTTAGAATACTGTTTTGGAT
The DNA here is from genome assembly GCA_022749295.1 of Flavobacteriaceae bacterium GSB9. Taxonomy (NCBI): domain Bacteria; kingdom Pseudomonadati; phylum Bacteroidota; class Flavobacteriia; order Flavobacteriales; family Flavobacteriaceae; species Flavobacteriaceae bacterium GSB9. The sequence continues at coordinate 3,115,962 of CP062007.1, read as the reverse complement.
ATTTCCAAAATTATAATGTAAATCGATACCAGCTGTTAGCCCCTTTGTTATTTGGTAACCTAAACCTAAAAACACCTTATTAACGCCTCCTTCTCCTTTAAATCTGCTATCGATTTGGTCATTATCGTTTAAAGATTCAAGTTTGTAACCAACAGAAGTGTAAGGCAACATTCCAAAACCAAAACCAAATTTTCCCAAAGGAATAGATAACGCCAAATAATCAAACGTAGTAGATGAAGCCTTATCGCTACTTGAGCTCGTTTTTAAATCTCTACTAGAATAAGTTCCGCCTACGGTAAATTTAACTGGCCTACTGGTTCCGCCGTAAGGATAAATACCAACATTATCTCCTGCATAAGAGGCAGGATTACGTAAGTTAATATGAATACTATCGTTATAAATACTTAGTCCGCCCATACTCCGGTTTTCAACCGTACCTTTAAACTTAATGCTTCCTATACCATAAAAAGAGTAAGGGGAAGCGGTGCCTTCTTGTCCGTAACAGTGAACAGTAAATACTATAGCAAAAACTAATACAAGTTTTTTTATCATTCGTCCGAATTAAATTGTAAAATAAAGCTTAATCCTTCTAAAAGAAAATTAAGATTGGCAAATATGCTACTTTTTAATTGCTTAGACAAAAAATTAGCATCGCCTCCTGTTAAAATAACTGTTAAATCTGGATATTTAAGTTTATATGTTTGAATTGCACCATCTATTTCGTTAATAATTCCGTTAACTACGCCCGAGTGCATCGATTGTTCTGTAGAGCTCCCAGTAATTTGATAAGGGGTTTCTGTATTCAATAACGGTAAGTTAGCGGTTAAATTATGTAATGACTCATAGCGCATACGTAAACCAGGTGAAATGGCCCCTCCTAAATATTCATTTTGGGCGTTTATAAAATCATAGGTTATACAAGTACCCGCATCAATAATAAGCACATTGTTTTTTGGAAACTGACTCACCGCTGCACTTACCAAGGCTATTCTGTCTACCCCTAAAGTTTTGGGTGTTTTGTATAAATTTTTGAACGGCAAATTTGTTTCTGAATTTAAAACCAACACATCGAAATGTTTGGTTATTTGCTGGACATCCCTTGGGTGTAGTTTTCCAACGGACGATACAATGGCCCTTTTTATTGGCATAAAGTTAGTTTTAAGGTTTTCGATGGTGCTTAAAACTAATTCTAGCTTAACTGTATCCTTGTGTTGCAATACCAAACCATTAAAAACAGCCAATTTAGCATAAGTATTTCCAACGTCAATTATTAAGTTCATTTGTATTCCAAAAAAGGGTAAATTTACAAAAGCATAAACAATATTTGACCAATAAATACCTTATAATATTAAATATAAATGAGTTAGTGCTCCAACCGTTAAAAAAATGCAATTCATTATATTTTTTTCTATTTTTATTTTGGCGAATTACAAAAATGGACATATATTTGCAACCGCTTTGGCGAGGTACCTTAGCTCAGTTGGTAGAGCAAAGGACTGAAAATCCTTGTGTCCCTGGTTCGATTCCTGGAGGTACCACTTCTAAACCCTGTAAACGCTTGTTTTACAGGGTTTTATGTTTTTTAGGGTGATGATTAAGGTGCTAAGTTATTATTATTTTTATTCAAAAAAATGTGGCACTGACATGCCTTTCACTTTAGCAAAAAAATACGTAACTATCTTTATTTGTAGATGTTGCGGGTTTTTTGTTTTTATAAATTGTACGATTTATGTACGATTAAAAGGTTTTTTGTTTATTAAACAGACCATATTTAGCCCAAACTCATTAATATTTTTAGATCGGTAATTGGTAACATTCAAGATAAAGATTCCCAAGGATTGAATATTAGGTTATCCATATAATCCTGTTTCTGTACAATAAGCATCTTTTCTACCCCCTTATCATCTTTTATTGGGAGAAAACCATAATCATAACAGAAATAATAGATCCCATTTTTAAATGGATATATATGGGTGAACAACTCAAGGCTATAGCCAGATTGCAATAACACATCTTTCCTAACAGTACTCTTTCCACTTGGACAAAAATGGGCCAATAGGCTCCTGTTCCTTCGAAGAATACTATTGATTTTCTGGATGGTGATTTCGTGCTGTGGTCGATTTTGGTTGTGATAGGTGCTTCTACATTGGGCATCACAGAACTTCTTATCGGTTCTCCCTACCAACTCCTTGCTACAGGACAAACAGAATTTCATTTTCATAATCCTTTTTTTTAAACGTTTATATACGTATATAAACGTTTAAATATACGGTTAAATCATTATATAACATCAATTTTGTACCATGAAAATGCATTCGTTCCCAATACCAAGTCAAAATATAGCTGTTGCCAAAGCTGATTATCAATTGGCGATGGATTTGATGCATCAAAAACTTACCTTAAAAAAGTACAGCCCGAACACCATTAAGACCTATATGCACATGTTTAAGCAGTTCCTTGCATACATTCACCCAATGCCACTCCATCAGGTCACCACATCGCATATAATGCACTATCACAAAGAATTGGTAACCAAGCATACTGTATCGGCATCCTACCAAAACCAGAGCATAAACGCCATTAAATTCTATATAGAGAAGGTCCTGAACCTTCCCAAGGTATCTTATGATTTTTGTAGGCCCAGAAAGGCAAAGACCTTACCTAAAGTTCTGTCCATGGAAGAAGTGTCTTCCATATTGCATGCCACAAGAAATATTAAGCATAAAACTATACTTTCCATTATATATGGTTGTGGACTACGAATATCCGAATGCACCAACTTAAAAGTCGAGGATATAGACTCTTCCAATATGCGTGTTTGGGTCAGAAACGCCAAGGGGAAAAAGGACAGGATAACGTTGTTATCTCCCAGCTTGTTGGAACAGCTAAGGGCTTATTATAGGGTATACAGACCAAAGCAATGGTTATTTGAAGGACCAAATGGCGGTCAATATAGCGTTTCAAGCATAAGGCAAGTCTTTAATCGTTCCAAGCGTAAAGCTGGTGTTACTATGCCAGCCACGGTTCACAGTTTAAGACACTCCTTTGCGACACATCTCTTGGATGCTGGAACAAATCTCAGATACATACAAAAGCTGTTAGGCCACAACAGCTCTAAGACTACAGAAATTTACACCCATGTAAGTACAACTAATCTCATAAATATTGAAAGTCCTTTCGAAAAGATTGGGAAATTTAATACATTTACAAATAAGAAATAAACGCAATAAAATACGTTTACTAAATAGTTAGCATGCATTAAATGGACAGATAACAGATGGATTTTGGAATAATTGAAATAGTGAGTCTTCTAACCATAATCTTGACTGGTGTTTTCAGTATTTATGGTTTATGACTATAAAGACAAAGAAGGACGACTGACTAAACATGGTCGTATAGCAATTTATGGAATCATAATTTCTTTGACACTATCAGTCATAGGCTTTGGATTCAAACTTAAGTCTGATTCTGATTCAAAAACCGAAAAGCTAAAACAGATTCAAGAAGATGTTTCAAGACAGGAATTAACAATTAAAAAACTTGATAGTGCTATCAATAATATTCAGAGACTCAGTTACCCATTGACCGATTTAAATATTGAACTCATCTACACTTTTGATTCTACTTCAAAGAGCATTCTTGGTTTTCATGACAGCATTGTAAAAAAAACACTTGAGTCGATTAATAGTGGGAATTATTACGGTTTCGAAAACAATGACGAACTATATGCTTACTGGAATACTCAGGAAAGAGAAGGAAAACCAAACAGATTATTGATTTTTAATAATGATAAATCAAAGCTATTCCCAAAGTTATCAATTCCAACTTCTGCTCTTGGTCTATTTGATTTAAACAAAAATGCTGAATCAATGAGTTTTCAAAGTAAGAGCAGCTTTAATGTAGTTTTTACTACTCCAGTATATAAAAAACCTAATGAAAACATAATTGAAGAAAAATTGAATTATAACGTATCAACGGGAATTTATGAATATTCTATACAATATACTCCAACTGCTCAGTTTGCAAATCCTTCTATAATAAGTCATTTAGACCTCAAATTGGTTAATGCTGGACTAGGTGCGATAAGACCGCATGACGAAAAGAACTGGGAATTGAAATCAATTATATTTAGAAATAGCTTGGGTCTAACCAGCACTTTTGTTATTCGGAAGAAGTTCGATAAGGATTGGCCAGAACTGACTTTTGTTGGGGAAATAGAATAAAACGCATGCTAACACTGTATATAAAAAATAGGCGAAATAACACTAACATCAAGGCTTTTGGCTCGCATCAAACTTTGTATTTGCTTGAAATCTCAGAGCTACGTAATCGCCTACTTTTCATATACTAACCGTTGCCACCAATTTGAAAAATGAATAAATTGACAATATATTTTGGAATAATTTTATTGCTATCAATAAGTATTTACTTCTTATTTAGTTCAAATTCCCAAAAGTCAAATAATGATGATTTTAATTTTGGTGCTTTTCACATTAAAATTCCAGAACACTGGAAAAAAATTGAATTTGACGGAATAGACAGCTATGTTGGCGGCATCACAAATGGAAACGACTCATTGACTTTTGACTATGGCTGGTATTCTTATGACTTTAGCTATGAAGATGGTGAAAAACAGCTTTTCGCGACCGACACAATAAATGGAAAAATTGCATTGATAACCAAACCAAAAGAAACTGGAAATGGGACAATTGGAATTTATATCGAAAAAGCATACAAAGAAAACCGATTTAATTTGATTGGAAAAAACATAGCGGATGAGGACTTGATTTTGGAAATTTTTAAATCAATAAAATTTAAGGATAGTGACACAACTTTAAATTCTGAAAGTATCGGATTTTCTAATAAAATAACACCTTATTCTGGTCGGAGTTTATTTTATGCAAACTGTGCTGCTTGTCATCATAAAAACAAAAATATGACCGGACCAGCATTTGGTGGAATAAAAGAATTGGAATTTAAAAAATGGATTCTTGATTCAAAAGATTTAAATGAAATAGACAAAACTGAATTTGGTATTAGCTATCATAGAAAAGCTTTCGGGAAATTATTGACCGAAAATGAAATAGAAAAACTAATAGAATACAGTAAATCGGAATAAAAAACTGGTGGCAACACCGTGTAAAAACAATTGCTTGGTTCTAGCCTACTTGGAAAATCCTGCGGATTTTCCTCTGGTTCGTTCCATTTTTAGTAAGTTAGTTGCTTAAACACGCAACTATCCTTACACATCAACGTTGGCATTAATAATGGAAACATCAACAATTTTATATATAATCCTTGGAATTTTAGTCCTTGTCCTTCTATTACAAAAAAAGCGGATTGACAAAAATGCGGACTATGACTCTTATGCTGACCTCAAAAATGAATGGTCAATATTGACTTCATTCGCTGAATTGAAAATCTTAAGCAAATATGCTGGAGAATTAAGATTTGGACCTGCCTTCGTTCACATCAAAACGGAACCAAAAAATGCGTTCGGAAAAGAATTTTATGGAGATTGGTATTTTAGAACAGAGAAAGGTATTTATCTGCAAAAATGGAATTCAAATCCGATTAAAAGCGGAGTTCATACCAGAGCCAATAATGACTTGATTTTTTACGACCGATTAAAAAATAAAATCGAAGTTTTGGAAACTGGAATAAAGTCATTTCATTGGACTATTGAAAAGGATGAAAATAGCGGACTGACTTTAATATCTGACAATGGAAAATCAAAAAACCGAATAAAAATTACTAATGCCAACACCGTGTAAAAATAATTGCTTGGTTCTAGCCTACTCGGAAAATCCTGCGGATTTTCCTCTGGTTCGTTCCTTTTTAATAAGTTAGTTGCTCGCATACGCAACTATCCTTACACAAACCGTTACCACACATTTGACAAGACCAATGAAAAAAGGAATTTTAATAACAATAATTGGAATTATAATTATCGGAATTGCTTATTTCGGACTTGAAATGTTTGACTTCGCGAAAGGAGTTAAGAAAGACGCTCAAAAAGAAAATCTGAATGCGGAATTAAACGCACAAATCCAATTTCCTGGCTATCCGACTTCAGACAAGGTTGAATTCAATATCAAAGCGGAAAAAGAATACTATGCTGACAAACCAATTGAAATAAAACTCATTTGGAAAAACAAATCCCAAAACACCGAAAAAATAATGATTAGAGATTATTGGGAACATCCAATCGGAACCGGAGCATCAATTATGGACTTAAAAAATGTAGAACTGACAAGCCAAGTTTCAAATCATATTTTAAGTTCTCAATTATTTACACCAGAAGACTTAAAAGAATATGAAGTTCACTTAAAACCAAATGAAATAAAAGAATATTCTGTCGATTTATTAAAAATCCCGATTTTAAAGAAAACTGAATCGAACTCAAAGAATACATTGCCGAAAGGAAAATATAAAATTCAGGTGTTTTATTATTCAAGAATGTCTGACCAAATTGAAATAGAAATAAAATAAAAACGTGTGGTAACACCGTATATAATTTATTGCTAGTTCTAGCCTATTTACGAAAATCCTCGCGGATTTTCTATTCGGTTTGTATTTGCTAAATTAGGTGCTTAAAACACGCAACAAACCATATACAACAACGTTAGCCACAAGCTGAAACCAAGCGATGGGAAAAACGAGAAACTTAAATGGAATACCAGGAAATTTAGCCTTGAGTTATTTGAGCACACTTGGATACTATGATGGCGGATATATGGCAGACTGGCTGAATTTCATTGCACGTGACAAAAATGTAAAAGAAATTGAAATTGACATTCTGAATAACGGAATTTCACCCGAAGAAACTGATATCAAACCACTAAAAGCGGATTTGAAAAAATTACGTGGAATACTTGAAAGGGAACTATCAAATAACGGATTTAAAATGGACTTTATTAAAAAGGCTGTTATGAAATTTGAAATCCCAATTGACAATCCGAGATTTAAAAATACAGTTTATTGTTATCCGTTTATTGAGGACGAAAATGGAAAAATTTACAAACCAAAAAAGCGAATTATTGAAACCGCTTACGAAGTTGACTTTAATCCAATTAAGAAAATGAGAATGAAAACTGAACACGTGAAAAAGAAATGGATTGATAAAATTAAAAAAATGTGGAACTGAATAAAAGCCAGTGGCTAACAATGTATAAAAATAATTGCTCACTTTTGGGCTTAACCAATGGTCGTTGCAAGTTTACTATGTCTGATTTTCCTACGGAAAATCCTCGCACGTAAACTCGCAACTATTCTTATACTAACCGTTATGCACAAGCTGAAAAAACTCAAGTAACAATATGAAACAACTGATTAAAAAGTATACTATTTTGGTGATTTCAGCAATGATACTTTCTCGCTTATTAACTGTAATCATCTTGTCTATATGGCCAAATATATTAAAGATTGAATTACCTGACGGAGAAACACTTACACTAGGAAACCGATATTTGACATCAGCACTTGATTTCTTAATTAATATTGTATTTATCATTTTACTAGCCAAAGAAATGAATGAGAAAAGAATAAAATCAATCCCAATATTAATATTGACTTTTTTTTCTTCTTTATTAGGAGTTATATTCTTTTTCTTTATTTCAGCTTATCAAAAAATAGAAATTATTAAAACAAACAGGTATGACTAGTTTACTAAAAGTTTTAAATAAGTACATAATAATAATGATAATATCATCCTTATTTGGGATGCCTTGGTTATATGTCCGATATTTATTGTTTGATATGAGCAATGATGAAACATATGCTCTAACGAGTGAAATACCTAATTACGTAAATTATCTTAGTAGATTGATTATTCTTATCCTTCTAATAATTGATTTTAGAAAAATGAACTTGAAATATATTGTATTGAGTTGTATAGCTACTTTATTTTATCCTTTACTTGGTGTAGTGATATTATCTCTATTGATTTTAGAGAAAGAAAAAGCCAGTGCATAACACAGTATATAAAAAATTGCTAGTTTTATCCTAAACCAATGTTAGTTGCTTTGTTTGCTAGCTTCTGATTTTCCTTCGGAAAATCCTCGCACTCAAACACGCAACTTTCCATATACCAAACGTTAGGCACAATGTAAACCAAAATTGCCGTAAAATGAAAAACCTATTTCCATTTATTATATCTTTCTTTTTACCAGGAGCAGGACAGTTTATTCTAAAAGACTTTAAAAAAGGTGGAATTATTTTATTATTAGATATAGTTTCAACCTATCTTATTTTAAATATAGACTTCTTGAATTTAATTCCTTTTTGGTTTCCTCACATAATCATTATGATTTGGGCACTTTTTGATATTTTTGATAAGATTGAAAAACGAGATGGAAAAAAATCGGCAACTAGATATCTTGCATTTAGTTTACTAATTGTAGTTATTTTATTTCCTTTAACTCTAACTCTTTTGACAACTGGAATATTTAAAGGTGCTGAATTTATCACAAATGAATATATTAATGAAGACAGAACTAAAGACGAAATGAATAAAATTACGACTGAATTAAGTCTTTATAAAAATCACAATGGAGTTTTCCCAGAAAATTATGAATCATTTATTAGACGAAAACCTATTTGGGGAAGTTGGAAAGCAGATAGCTGGAAAAACCCATATAAATATGAATTAATTGACTCTGTAAATTATAAACTAATTTCTGCTGGAAAAGATGGAATTTACTATAACGAAGATGACTTAATAAGAAAAAATTGAAAAACACAGTGCCTAACACCGTATAAAAAAAATTGCTAGTTTTAGCTAAACCAAAGTTAGTTGCTCGTTTGCTAGCTTCTGATTTTCCTTCGGAAAATCCTCGCACACAAACACGCAACTTTCCTTATACCAAACGTTGGCAAACATTTGAAAAATGAAATACCCGAAAATTATATTTACTTTTTTTCTTTTAATTTGCCAGACGTCTTGCCAAAAAAAAATAATTGGAACTTGGTATAAATGCAATAAAGATGGAAGTTATAATGAGTATAAAATAACTGACCAATATACAATTATGCTTTCAAGTAAATCTGATATTGTTTGGATTCATAAAGTTAAACAAATCGACAACGGAATTATACTTTCGGATTTTGATTCTTCTGTTAATCGGCTTATGACAAATAATGACACGTTGATTGTCTTATCAAAAACTAATGATAAAATTATTTTAAAAAGTTCTTACACTTGGGACAAAATGGAACTGAATAAAGCGGATTTTGACTTTGACAAAATTGATTCCACAAATTTGGATTCTTGGAAAAACAAAACTATATCGGAATTTAAAAAAAGAACCGAATTAATAAATTGCCCTGACTTAAGAACTAAAAAAGAAAAAAACATTCCAACTATAGATTTAGACGATTTTGAGGATGAATAAATACCAATAATTGAAATAAAATAAAAAACGATTTGCCAACACCGTATAAAAAAAATTGCTAGTTTTAGCTAAACCAAAGTTAGTTGCTCGTTTGCTAGCTTCTGATTTTCCTTCGGAAAATCCTCGCACACAAACACGCAACTTTCCATATACATAAACGTTACCCAACATTTGAAATGACCGACGAGGAACTAAAAAAATTAATAACTGAACTTGAAAATCGGAACGAAAAAGACAAAGCTTATTTCGGATTTTATCAATACGGCGGAGGACCAGACGAAAGTTGCATAAAAGCTAATAGGAAAGGACTCGAACTCTATGCTGCTGAATTACTAAAAGCAGGGATTGAATCTGAAAATCTTGAATACAACGAAAATAAAATTGCGTCAGTTGGACTTGACATTGATTGGATTGACGAAGATGGCGAGTTCTTTTTTGATTATGTTGAATTAATAAATAAGGAAAAAGAACCGAAAAAAAAGTTTCCTGAATATAAAGAAACTTGGAAAGATAAAATTTTTAAAGTTGGTTGTATTGGGATTGGAATATTACTTGTCGGACTGATTTTAATTGGAATAATAACTGTTATAGCTTGGATATAAAAAAACGTTGGGTAACAATGTATAACCGCAATTACGGCGGATTCGACTGTGTCCGAATCCACTCGGAATTGCTAACGCCAGTTCTAAACCGAAAATTATTAACTTTAAATCCGTAACTGACGGTTATACGAGACCGTTGTGCGTAATTTGAGAAAATGAGTAATCTAACAGATGAAATAAAACATATTAAATTCAAAACAGGGCAGAATTTTCATTTTGACCTTGATAGAGAATTTGAACTTATTTCTTCAAATTTAAGTTTAAAGGAACAGGAATTTCTCAAAGCGGATTTTGAATTCTTTTTGGACAAAGGAAAATTTCTCGTAATAAACACTTTTGCTGGCGGAATTCTATTTTTAAAAGTACCTGAACTAATAGAAAAGATAATGGTTGAATATCGAACTGACAAAAAAGACTTTATGGCTTCTGTGGTTTTTGAATCGGATATGAGAAAAGCCGAAAACATCAGATACAAACTAGAAATTGGGAAAATAGAATCAACTAACTGGAATACAAAAGCAATATTTCCGAATTATTATCAGTATGAGAGTAAAATCCAAAAAGTCTTATTGATTGTAATTGGAAAGATTGTAAAAAGAATTTGTGAATATGGACGGACACACTTCGCCCATATGAATATAGAAAATGAGTTCGAAATCGAATTGTTAATTAATGGACTAATCGAATCTAAACTCAAAGTTGAATTGAATTAAAAACTACGCACAACAATGGCTATTAGTAATTGCTCGTTCTCGCCTACTTCTGAAAATCCTAGCGGATTTTCAGTTTGGTGTGTACTTGAAAAATTAAGTGCTAACCCACGCAACTACTCATAGCCGAGACCGTTGTAGCACATTTCCGAAAACGACCGAATGATTGAATTAATACTGTCGACTTTAGCTGAATTTGGACTTATTCGAGAAGATTTTAAACATCATAGAAAAATCTCGAAAATGGAAAAAGCTGATGGAAAAAAGAGACCTTTCCAAAGATATTTTCTACAACCAAGTTCTATTATGGTTATTTCTGTTTTAGCAATTGGAACAATAAGTGCATTTATCTTTTTTAGCTACCAGCGCACATCAATTTTCCCTAAAAAAACAAAAAAGGAAATTGTAGAGATAACCGAAAGAATGGAAAAATGGAAAGAAAAATTTGGAATTTACCCAACTGACCTAAATGAATTAATTGGAAATAACCCTATGCGACAAGAATGGAAAACTGACTCTTGGAATAGACCTTATCAATATTCATTGACTCAAAGTGGTATTGGATTTTTAATCATTTCAGCAGGTTCGGATGGAAAATTTGGAACTGATGATGATATTAAGTCTGTCAAATGAAAAAAAAGATTAATTCAGTTTTAGGTTTAATCCAAATAATATTGTCTGTTTGCTGGATTTATGAAATGATATTGCTTTATTACAAATATCATTATACAGATATACTTTTTGCTTTTATGTATCCAAATTGGGTAATATTCTTAAATATTATCTTAAGTTTTACAAACATATACTTTGGAATAAAATTAATGAACGGAAAAATATCCAACAAAAGAAGTTATTTGACAATGGGTATTTTAATAATCATTGGAGGAATGATAAATGTATTGAGTGTATAATAAATAAAAACGTGCTACAACAACGTGTAAGCGCAATAACGGCTGAATTTCCTAATGGGAAATTCAACTCGTTTTGCTAAATTAGGTGCGTCAGCGGAAAGTACTCGCGCACTTTCCCGTTACTGACGCTTACACAAAACCGTTGTACAACATTTGAAAAATGTCCTGAAAATATTATTAATTCTCGCTTCGATTGGTGCAATATTCCTAATCGGATTTTTCGTTTTGGGAATAATTGCAATTCAAGACAAATACGAACCTGAAGAGATTGAAAACAAAATTGAAATTGTCGAAAATCAGCAAGCGAAATCAACAATTAATAGCAATCTTATTGAATTTCTTGAAAATCCAATTGACCTTTTAGACTTTAAGGAAAAGAAAGAAATGCGATTCACAACAAGCGTTACAAATGGAACTGAATTCTATTTTAATCCGAAAATAAAAGACTCTATTTTTTATGTCTATTATTACCCAGCCGAAAAATTTGATGACGCAAGAAAAATAGACCAAATCATAGTTTTCAAACACGGAGAAAATAAACACAGGTACGAAGACCAAACTGAAACGCTAATCGAATTAAGAGTTTTTAATAAAGATTCGGATTTAGGAAAAGCTAATCTCATCGGACTTTCAAAAACGGAATTGCAATCAGAATTCGGAAATGACTTTCTGACTTTCGATAATGGAATTGCATACTCGAATAAAAATAAAGTGCTGATTTTGGAATTTGACAAGTCTAAAATCAAATCTTATAGATATATAAAACTAAACACTGAGAAAATCGACAATGGTTTAATTGGACAAATAATGGAATAAAAAACGTTGTACAACACCGTATAAAATTAATTGCTAGTGCAAGCCTACTTACGAAAATCCTCGCGGATTTTCTATTCGGTTTGTATTTGCTAAATTAGGTGCTTAAACCACGCAACTAATCTTATACATAACCGTTGTGAGCAAGCTTGACCAAACCAACATCTGACTTCAAAATTGGAAAATAGAATTAAAGCATTTGCAGTAGACTATTTGATTATGTGTATAATCGGATATTTAACATTTAAAATTACGGACAATATATTTTTAGGAATAATGATAATCTATCCAATAACAATGAACAAAGATTTTCTTAATGGAAAAAGCATTGGAAAAAGATTATTCAATATTCAAGTCCAAAATCTGACTGACCAAAAAGCGTCTGAATGGAAATGCTCATTCAGGAATTTTCTTTTCATCATTCCATTCGACCTAATATTTACAATTTTTAGCCCAACTAGAAGAATTGGCGACCGAATTGCAGGAACCAAAATTGGAATTAATAAAGAATGTACTCTAAAAACTATAAGGAATGAATTAAAAAATTATCGGATTAATAAAAACCTGATTTTTGGATTATTATTCGCTTTAGCCAATACTTACGCCTTGATATGGCTCTATGAAATAATATTAAGCTAAATAATGAAAAAGCCAGCTCACAACACCATATAAAAATAATGCGTAAGTTTATTCCTAAAACCAAAGTTAGTGCTTGTTTGCTTGCATCTGATTTTCCTTCGGAAAATCCTCGCACTCAAACTACGCACTATTCTTATACGAGAACGTTGTAAGCAATTTGAGAAATGACATTCTGGAAAACTAAAAATAGTATTGAACCAAAGAAAAATTTCTTCGCAGAAATTGAGGTATACTATACTGGAATTTCTAATAACAGAATTCCTACTGAATTGCTGACTGAAATAATCGAAAAAGTAACGGACAAAATTTACGCTGATTACAAACGATTTTGGAAACAATACCCAAAATCAAGAAAACGATACTCAAAACTGACATTAACGGATTTAGAGCACGATTTTGTTTATTATCTGATAACGGATTTTCTAAAACAAAAGAGACTTTCAGAATATCGCACTTTATCAAAGACTTTGCTTAAAATGAATGATATAGAATTTGAGGAATACGAAAAAAGAAAACATTGGTACGAAACAAAGTAAAACTGAATTTAGGGAATCCACAAAACGGATGGTTACCGATTGAATTTGAATCGGGAGAATTTGAGTTAAATTTTACCACTTCAAAAATTCCTGAAAATCCAACGGACAAAATGTGTGATGCTTTGATTTTGTGCCTAAAAGGTTTGGAATCTGAATTTAGATGGAATGTTGAACCTGGTATCTATTTTTTCAAATTATCACCAAGTGGAGATTTAGTAAATCTTTCGATTTCAGAAAGTGACGGTTCAGAAGTTCAAAACCTGATATATGAATTTAATGGAGATTTTAATTCTGTGATTTTGCCAATGTATCGGAGTTTGAAAAAGTTTAGTACATTGGAATTTGAAAAAACAGACTGGATAAAAATTGACCAAAGTAAACTGGATAAATTAACGGAATTGGTAACTAATAAAAAAAACTGCTTACAACACCGTGTATAATTAATTGCTACGGCTAGTGCTTCTCACGAAAATTCCTTCGGAATTTCCTCGGGCAAGTATTTGTTTACTAAATTAGTTGCTGAACCACGCAACTAACCATACACCAAACGTTGGCAATAATTATGAAAGTCCGTTTAAAAAATAAAGTTCTGTTTTTCTTTTTAGTATTTGTTTCCATAATATCATTTGGACAAACTGAACAGAAAAGTTTTGACTTTAAAATGGACGAAAAAATCGCTGATTTTCGGACTGAACTGACCGCCAAAAAAGTTGACACTTTACTTGAAGCTTACTACTTCTTTGACAATGGTCGTGGAAATAAAGCAACTTACTTGTTTTTATGGAAAGAAAATGGAAAAGAATTTTTAAAAGTTATTAAGTACAAAAAGAATAACAAATTCACAGAATTTCCAATCACTGAATGTCCTGAATTAAAAAATATTTTGGACTTCTATTTAGAAAACGAAGCGGAAATAAAAACGATAGAGCCAAAATCAAAATTATGGATGAGTCATAATTACGGATACTCCATACGACTAAATATAAATGGTTCGGAGTATAAAACTTATTTAAGAAATGAAAAAAGGTTTGACGATAAAGAAAATCTAAAATCCCAATGGATAAACTTAATCGACAAAATAGCAGAGGATTATATAAGAAAATAACTATTGCCAACAACGTGTAAAAATAATTGCTTGGTTCTAGCCTACTCGGAAAATCCTACGGATTTTCCTCTGGTTCGTTCCATTTTTAGTAAGTTAGTTGCTCGCACACGCAACTATCCTTACACAAACACGTTGGGCAACATTTGAGAATGTGAACTTTCCTGAAATAGGTTGACTAAAAATTAATCATTTAATTATAGTCACTTATGAAAACAAAAAAAGACCACTGGCGAAAAAAAAGCTACCAAAAAGTCAATCTAGAAACCAAACTTTTGGTCGTTGACCAAATCCTTACTGGACACATCTCTAACAATCAGGCTTCCAAAAAATATGATGTCCCTAGGACAACCATTGCCTATTGGTTAAGAAAATACAGTACCTTAGTACAACAAAACAATGGTATGAGCAAGAACGATGAAATTAAAAGACTAAAGGAAAAAATTGAAGAACTGGAGTTCCAAAAAGACTTCCAGCAGGACATCATCGCTGATATGGAACTTATTACTGGCGTCGATATGTCAAAAAAGTCATTGCCCAAAACATTAGCAAAAGAGATAGAGAAAAAGAAAAAAGCCCGTATAAAAGAAAATGGCTCTATGGATGTTTTGGGATTAGCAAACAAGCCTTCTACAAAAGGCTCAAAGCACAACAAAAACAAGAAATAGACCATCAGAAGCTAATAAAAATGGTCAAGGAATACCGTAAAAAAGTAGGCTCTAAAACGGGTGGGATTAAACTCTATACTGAACTAAAACAAGACTTTATTAAAGCTGATGTTAAGATAGGAAGAGACAAGTTCTATCGGTTCCTTAGACTTAACAAGCTACTCATTCCTAAAACTAAAAATTACATCACAACCACAAACTCAAACCATATGTACAGAAAATACAAAAACCTGATCAAAGACCACGTCCCTAAACGACCTGAACAGCTATGGGTAAGCGATATAACGTACATTAAAACTGAAAACGGACACAACTATTTAGCATTGGTCACAGACGCCTATTCCAAGCAAATTATGGGCTATAACCTCGATAACCATATGAGAACATCACTTTGCAGAAAAGCGCTCGATATGGCCATTAAAAACAGAAAGTATCCCAACCAAAAACTCATTCATCATTCCGATAGAGGCTTTCAGTACTGCAACCCTGAATACACAAAGTTTGCTGAAGATAACGGAATTACAATGAGTATGACTGAACAATACGATCCGTATGAAAACGCTGTTGCCGAACGCATTAACAGAACGTTAAAATATGAATACGGACTAAAACAAACCATTAAAAGCACTGAATTAGCTCAGAAAATAACCAAACAAGCAGTATATATTTACAACAATCTAAGAACACATTTTAGCTTAAAATTAAGAAAACCTGCTGATGTGCATCTCAATCCAAACATCAAATACAAATCCTATCGAAAAAATAATGTAAATTTACTTGAACTCAAGTTTTAAGAACCAGCAATAGTAACCAAAAAAGAGTCAACCTATTTCAGTATAATACAATGACCGAAATCAAATTATATAAATCGAATAAAAAAGTATTGAAACTCTTCTTACTTGCAGCACCACTAATTGCAGCAGGAATTTGGATGATATTAAAAGATGATGGAACTCAAACTGACCGAATTATGGGTTGGGTTGGAACAATATTTTTCGGATTAGCAATTCCAGTTGGACTTTTTCACTTACTTGACAAAAGACCACAAGTAATTATAAATGAAATTGGAATTTACGACAGAACAACACACGATGAATTTATAAATTGGGAAATTATTAAAGAAGCATATCCAGTAAACATTTACGGTCAACATTTTATATGTATTCTCGTACCCGAAAGTTTTAGACCCTCTAAAAGAAAAGGAAGATTTAAAAAGGCAATCGCAAAAATGAATGAGGAACTCGGATTTCAAGAATTAAACATACAACTTGGGCAATTAGATATTGATACACTAAAGCTGACTGAATTTATCATAGCAATGACACACGCTGAAAAAAGTCAGAAAGCTGAATTAATAAAAACGTTGCCCAACAATGTATAACCGCAATTACGGCGGATTCGACTACGTCCGAATCCACTCGGAATTGCTAAAGTCTGTACCAAACCGAAAATTAACGCATATTAACCCGTAACTGACGGTTATACGAAACGTTGTAGGTAATTTGACAACCCAAGAAACTGAATGGAAAACTTAATTGGAGCAATTGTATTTTTAATAGTTGGAGGCGGATTTTTATACGCGGGATTTTACATTCGGAATTCAAATCGTAGAATACAAACAAACGGAATTAAAACAAAAGCTAAAATAATTGACTTTATAGAGGAACGGAGCAAAGACGCTGAAGGAGATTCACACATCTATCACTTTCCTGTTGTTCGATTTACGGACAAAAACGGAATTGAAACAATCCAAAAGTTGGACTCAAGCGCGAATCCAAAACGGATAAATGAACCGATTGATATAATTTACTTGAAAAAGGATAACGAATACGAAATAATGATAAACAACGAGTTCTGGAAGACCTATTTTCCAATGATTTTTATAGTCGGTGGATTTTTATTCTCTGGAATCGGAATTGTATGGTTGATTAACAAAATATGAATGAAAAACTACCTACAACAATGTATAACCGCAATTACGGCGGATTCGAATACGTCCGAATCCACTCGGAATTGCTAACGCCAGTGCTAAACCGAAAATTAACGCGAATTAACCCGTAACTGACGGTTATACGAGACCGTTGTACGCAAGCTGAAAACACACTCAAAATTGATAAAAAGAGCAATAATATTAACCTTAATTCTAAACTCAATAATCCTAATTGGAGTTCCTGCTGGACATGGTTACGGAATAATGATATTAATTGAGTTTATAAGTATTCGGACGATAATAGAAAGCGGATTTGAATTCCAACAAGAATATCCTTTTGAAAGCAGTCTGATTTTAATAGCTATTGTGTCTTTAATTGGCAAACTAATTTCAATTGCTTTATTGTTTTCAAAAAACATTTTGACCAAAATAAACTGGATTTACATCGGACTGACTTTAATACTGATTTCTTTCCTCTTTATTTGTTACGGAGCTTGGAATTATGACAATTTTCTATTTGCACTAACACTTGGAAGCGGAATTCCATTTTTAATGTACTTTGGTAGAGTATTATATTTGATTAATAAAGAAAAAAAGAAATCAGAATTAGTGACTGAATGAAAAAAAGCCAGCGTACAACACTATACAACCGCAATTACGGCGGATTCGACTAGGTCCGAATCCACTCGGAATTGCTAAAGCCTGTGCCAAACCGAAAAACAAAGTAAATCAAACCGATAACTGACGGTTATACTAACCGTTGTACGCAAGTTACCAGCAAAAATTCACAAGCAGAATTGAAAATGGAAATGAAAAAAAATGGATTTGTGTATATAGCTGATTTAAAAAAACTGATAATACAAGTCTTTAACCGAAATTCAAATATTACAAATTACAATCAAAACATATGGGAATAATTTTAAAAACAAAAAATCACTATTTGACTAGATTTCCATTATGGTTGGGTGTAATTATATTTTTAGCATTTTCGCCTTTTATAATTGGATTTATTGGAGCTTACTTATCTGAATTAATAACAAATGAACCTTGTCACGAAGGAAACTGCTTTTGGGGAGTAATTCCTTGGTTAGGAATATTTATAACACTACCAATTGGTGGAATCGCACTTATAATTTATTTCATCATTATAATTATAGACTCTGTTAAATTAATAAAAAATGGAAAATAAAACCTGCGTACAACAATGTATAACCGCAATTACGGCGGATTCGACTACGTCCGAATCCACTCGGAATTGCTAACGTCAGTTCTAAACCGAAAAGTAAAGCATATTAACTCGTAACTGACGGTTATACGAGACCGTTGTGCGTCATGCGAAAAAACCAATGAATAAAGAATGGATTGACATAATGAAACAAACAAAGCGACTGAAACTAAGTCGTTGGCAGACTATTGACCACTTTTTCATTGTATTGTTCATACTATTCATTCCAGGGCTCACTCTTTTCAGCTTGTTTGAAATTTATGTGACTGAAACTTATGACGGAGTGAGAACAGCGGACGAACTCATTTCGACAGCTTGGCCATGGATAATTCCAGCTGTTGTATTTTACTTTATTCAGAAAAGTCGACTGAGATTTAGAGAAATAAAAGTTGAATACTCAGACCAAGAATTTCAAGAAGCTATTGAAAGAACTGCTAAAGAATACCAATGGCAAATTGAACTTAATAATAAGAAAATATTTCGAGCGTACAGACCTTGGAATTGGACAGGAAGTTGGGGAGAAATGATTACCATAGTTAGAGACAACGACCGACTACTACTGAACAGTATTTGCGACCCTAATAAAAAGAGTTCTGTAGCTTCCTTTGGTTGGAATAAGCGAAACATTGACACCTTTTTGAAAAACCTTATTGCCGTCAAAAAAGACATTCCTGTTCAAGAGAAAATAGAGCTACCTGAAAAGGAGTGGACTTTTAAGAAGATAATAATTCGACTGTTTGCTTATCCATTCTGTTTGTTTCTTATTGGTTTTGGCGTATACATGATTTTCAATCCCGTGAATTGGAAATCGCAAGGAGCAGGAATTGGAGCAATGGCCATAGCAGGAATCTATCTATACTCTGACTTGAAAATGATTATTAAAAGTAAAAACACGAACGCACAACAAGGTGTATAGCCAATAGGGCAATTAGTGATAAATTGAAAGTCCTGTTCTTTGAGCAGGCAACGCCAAAACAAAGTTTTGACGTTTGACAAAAGAAAATTAAAAGTAAAAACGTTTGTTTTGGCCCGGTGGTAAACCGAAAGTGAAGTGCTTCGAATCTGCCCTACTGTCCATACACAGAACGTTACCACCAATTTCAAAAATGACGATATTACTATTTACAGCCTTACTTCTTCTCATAATCTTATTGATTAATTATTTTGTTAGTACAAAACGAAAAAGCGGATTAAAAATACTCGTCGGATTCGGAATTTTAATCGGATTTCTAGCTTTAGGACTTAATTCATTATTTGACGATTCATTTGGAGCTTCAACGCCAGTTAATATTCGGACTGAAAATCTGACCGACAAAAAACTAAAAATTTATGCAATAGCTTTTTGGAATAACAACTGGAACGGAACAGGAAACTATGTCACTTTCGACAAAAAATTAAAGCCAAATAAAACGTCCGATTTTTGGTTTGAGAATGACGGAACGACAGAATTTTGGATTGTTGGAAAAAACGAAAATGGCGGAATTGATTATTTGAATGTTGTTACAGAAAAAGAAAGTCAGTTTGATTTTAAAATAACAGAAAATCAAAATACTGACCAAGACAAAATATTAATCGCGGAAGAATTAACATTCAAAACGGACAAAAGTGAGCAATTTAAACGTTTTGCTTTTTGGACAAACATTATATTAATCGGACTTTTAATTTTGAGTCTGATAAAAATAAAAACTGGTGGTAACATTGTATAAAAATAATGCGTAAGTTTATTCCTAAACCAAAAGCTAGTGCTTGTTTGCTTGCATCTGATTTTCCTTCGGAAAATCCTCGCACTCAAACTACGCACTATTCTTATACGTAACCGTTAGCTACAATATCTCACTCGGCTCTGAAAAAGTAATTTAATCGGTTTCAAAACTTATAAAACTGATTTTAAAAGCGTATAAAACTAAACTGATTTCTCACTCAACCAAACTGACCAAAGCAGAGCGCAACTGTTGCCTACGACTGACCTTCCTCACGGAAAATCTAATTCTAAAAAAAGAAAATATTACCTAAAACTGACTCGCATTAAGCGCAAAAAATAAATTAAAGCATCTGTTAAAAATAAAATACTGTAGCTAACATTGCCTATAATTCATTGCGGCGGATTTTCCTATCGGAAAATCCTTTCACTTTTATTATCTTTGTTTTACGGCGGAATAATCCTGCGGATTTTTCCGCAACGCAATCATAGCCCTAACCGTTGTGCTTCATGCAGAAAAAGACAAAATGAACATTCAAGAAGGATATAAAATTGACGAACCCAACATTTTCATTCCTTGGGACATTGACGAACAAACTTTGACCCAGAAATTGAATGGACACGACTTTAAACATGTTACGACAGGCTATTACACCATTTCTTGTAAATCCTTGAATGGACTAAGTTGTATGCTCGGATTTCACTTTGAACCCAGGAAAAACGGACATTTAAACGAATTAGAATTTTTCCGAACAGACTACAGCGACCAAAAAAAATCATTTAACGACTTTCAATCTCATTTCGAAAAAGAATTTGGAAAACCGACCTCAGAAGCAAATGGAAACGAAGGATTTAAAAACTATGTTTGGAATTTTGAGTCAGTTCAAATAGTCCATTATGTGTTCGACAGATTTGGACCAGAAGAACACATGAGAATTAAAAAAATAAAAAAGCACGAAAGCACAACAACACCTATAAGCAAGCGGGCAGACAGTGCTAAACGAAACAATAATACTTTTAAAAAACTATGGTTTCGGCTGACAGGTAAGTAGCTTTTAAAGCCCGCCT
This sequence comes from Flavobacteriaceae bacterium GSB9, assembly GCA_022749295.1. Taxonomy (NCBI): domain Bacteria; kingdom Pseudomonadati; phylum Bacteroidota; class Flavobacteriia; order Flavobacteriales; family Flavobacteriaceae; species Flavobacteriaceae bacterium GSB9. Next base: position 3,094,667 of record CP062007.1, on the reverse strand, counting down.
GCTCATAGCCAAACCGTTGTAAGCAAGCTATAAAAACAGAATGGCAACATTATTAGAAGATATAAAAAAGCAATCCGATTGGACAGTTAAAGCGTTCAAATCGGACGGAATTGAACTTAATTATTCAATGGGAAGTTTAATTGAAATTGACCGATTTATCCAAAAATACACTAAAGACGGACAACCGATAAAAGGTGGTCGACTTGCCAAAGGTTATGGCGGAAAAATATTTTCGATTGGCTCATATATTGGAGAAACTTTAATAAAAAATGTTCCTGATTCGAAATGGATTACTGACGACAATGACCCTCACGGAGAAGTGAATATCGAAGTGAATTTGTCAGACGGAACTCGATGTTGGCCAATTCAAAAATTAATGAAAAGGATTCAAAACGGACTTGAGGACGGGATTTATCCTTATGGAGTAAGCGTGACAAACAAAAAAGCGGATGAAAAATATGACGGAGAGTTTTGGAAAATAGAAAGTGAAGTAAAACCAATGGAACCGAAAAAACCTTGGTGGAAATTTTAAAAATAAAAAAGCCAGCTTACAACATTATATAACCGCAATTACGGCGGATTCGACTACGTCCGAATCCACTCGGAATTGCTAAAACCTGTTCTAAACCGAAAATTAACGCATACTAACTCGTAACTTACGGTTATACGAACCGTTGGCTGTAATATGAACAAAATTTTGAAAACATTAATTTTTCATCTGTTATTGGGCTTCCCAATTATAGTCATTTCCCAAGACTTAAATTATCCGAATAAAGTCTATAACGAAAAAATCGAATATAGAAATATAAAGTATAAAATTGACTTTAATACTTTTAACAATAATGAAATTGAGTTGGAAAAAGAATCGATAGAAAAAAACAAAAAAGATATTGAAGAAATAGCTGACAGTATTAAAATTAAATACGCTGAGGATATAAAAAAATGGTCTGAAAATGTAAAGTACTCAAATAACCGAAGTAAAATATTTTGGGGAAAATTAGGAGGCAAGAAAAAAGAAATTTCATTACCATGCAACTGCGTAAAAAAAAATGACACTTTGACGATAGCTTCAGGTTTTGGATTCTTTGGGGGCGCTGGAATCATAGTCCAAATTAATAATAAAAAGTTTTCTTCATACTTTTTTGAATATTTAGATGAGCCTGTTTATAAAAAAAATAAAAATGATGATGAATTTGTTCAATCCATTTATGTTAGTGCAAAATATCAAAGTTTAATACTTGAAAATGAGCCCAAACCAAATGAATTAATAATAGGTCATCTTAACTTCTTGACCAATCCTTATTATACCGAATCTACACAAGGAAAAATATTTGAAAACTATATAGATGTAGAAATGTATTTTAAATGTTTGATGGTAAGAGAATATGAAGAATAAATACTACAGCCAACACTGTGTATAAAAAATTGCTATTTTTAGCTAAACCAATGTTAGTTGCTTTGCTTGTTAGCTTCTGATTTTCCTTCGGAAAATCCTCGCACACAAACACGCAACTTTCCATACACAAACACGTTGCCACCAATTTGAAAAATGAATAAATTGACAATATATTTTGGAATAATTTTATTGCTATCAATAAGTATTTACTTCTTATTTAGTTCAAATTCCCAAAAGTCAAATAATGATGATTTTAATTTTGGTGCTTTTCACATTAAAATTCCAGAACACTGGAAAAAAATTGAATTTGACGGAATAGACAGCTATGTTGGCGGCATCACAAATGGAAACGACTCATTGACTTTTGACTATGGCTGGTATTCTTATGACTTTAGCTATGAAGATGGTGAAAAACAGCTTTTCGCGACCGACACAATAAATGGAAAAATTGCATTGATAACCAAACCAAAAGAAACTGGAAATGGGACAATTGGAATTTATATCGAAAAAGCATACAAAGAAAACCGATTTAATTTGATTGGAAAAAACATAGCGGATGAGGACTTGATTTTGGAAATTTTTAAATCAATAAAATTTAAGGATAGTGACACAACTTTAAATTCTGAAAGTATCGGATTTTCTAATAAAATAACACCTTATTCTGGTCGGAGTTTATTTTATGCAAACTGTGCTGCTTGTCATCATAAAAACAAAAATATGACCGGACCAGCATTTGGTGGAATAAAAGAATTGGAATTTAAAAAATGGATTCTTGATTCAAAAGATTTAAATGAAATAGACAAAACTGAATTTGGTATTAGCTATCATAGAAAAGCTTTCGGGAAATTATTGACCGAAAATGAAATAGAAAAACTAATAGAATACAGTAAATCGGAATAAAAAACTGGTGGCAACACCGTGTAAAAACAATTGCTTGGTTCTAGCCTACTTGGAAAATCCTGCGGATTTTCCTCTGGTTCGTTCCATTTTTAGTAAGTTAGTTGCTTAAACACGCAACTATCCTTACACATCAACGTTGGCATTAATAATGGAAACATCAACAATTTTATATATAATCCTTGGAATTTTAGTCCTTGTCCTTCTATTACAAAAAAAGCGGATTGACAAAAATGCGGACTATGACTCTTATGCTGACCTCAAAAATGAATGGTCAATATTGACTTCATTCGCTGAATTGAAAATCTTAAGCAAATATGCTGGAGAATTAAGATTTGGACCTGCCTTCGTTCACATCAAAACGGAACCAAAAAATGCGTTCGGAAAAGAATTTTATGGAGATTGGTATTTTAGAACAGAGAAAGGTATTTATCTGCAAAAATGGAATTCAAATCCGATTAAAAGCGGAGTTCATACCAGAGCCAATAATGACTTGATTTTTTACGACCGATTAAAAAATAAAATCGAAGTTTTGGAAACTGGAATAAAGTCATTTCATTGGACTATTGAAAAGGATGAAAATAGCGGACTGACTTTAATATCTGACAATGGAAAATCAAAAAACCGAATAAAAATTACTAATGCCAACACCGTGTAAAAATAATTGCTTGGTTCTAGCCTACTCGGAAAATCCTGCGGATTTTCCTCTGGTTCGTTCCTTTTTAATAAGTTAGTTGCTCGCATACGCAACTATCCTTACACAAACCGTTGTAAAACATTTGAACGAAAGAATTAAATATCATTTGGAAAGGTTTAAAAAAGGTGGTGGAAAACAATTGTTAGCGTTTTCTTCGATTTTTTTATTAAATCCGTCATCAACGATTTTTGCTATTCCATTTTATACACTTGGACTGATATTAATATGGAATACTCAAATGACAAAAAAAGTAAAATGGCGATGGACAATTTTACCAATAATTATAGCTGGAATTTTGACCATTATCATTCAAATAGTTTATGAGATAAATCCTAAAATCTTTCCATTTTAAGTTTCATCTGATGAATAAGAATAATCCTGAACTGATTAAAGAAGCTAAAAATAATCCGAATGGTTGGGTTTATGTTTTGGACAAAGAATTTGAAGGGAAACAAGAAGTTCCGCCTGAATTCATAAAAGGAGCTTGGAAAGTGGACGAAAAAGGAGAAATCGTTGGAGAATTTATGCCGAATCCGAATTATCGAGAAAATGGAAAATAAAAAACGTTTTACAACAATGTATAACCGCAATTACGGCGGATTCGACTACGTCCGAATCCACTCGGAATTGCTAACGTCAGTGTCAAACCGAAAATTAACGCATATTAACCCATAACTTACGGTTATACGAGACCGTTACCCAACATTAAAAAACTCAAACATTGGCATTTAAAATTAAACTTTCATTATTTTTTCTTTTAGGCTTTTTCTTTATTAGGATAACTGGACCAATAATTACAGGAAAATTAAAAAGCTTTCACGAAAAAAATAATCCTAAAATGATTGAAAAAGCACCTTGGATTTTTACAATTTTTAACTACTTTTTCAAAGTTGGAGCTATGATGTGTCTAATATATATAGTTATGATTTGGACTGGATTTGTAACTATACCTAATGAATAAATGTTAAGTAAAAAGAAAATAATATTAATTCATTTAACAGTATTTATAGTTCTGACTTTATTACTATTAATCACATCTGAGCTAATATTAAATAAATTTGCAGCAGGAATACACAACGTCGGAATGTGGATAGATTTAATGGTTTTTGGCACAATTGCAATTCTGATTTTGACAACTATTTCGTATCTGATTTTCCTTAAACAATCTAAGTTAATTGGACTTTTAATAATCATTATGAATTTATTCTGGATTTGGTTTAGTTTTAAACTTTTGTACAGATATCATTTCACTGATTTTCATCCGACTTTTTATATTCCCAATTGGATTTTAATAACAAATGCAATTTTTGCAGTCATCGGAATTATAATTGGTTTTAAATTAATCAACAAAAAAATAGGCATAAAACAAGCGTTACTGACTGACTTTACTCTGGTTTTAATTGGACTGATAATTCAACTAATCTGAATAAAAAAAACGTTGGGTAACACCGTATAAAAATAATGCGTATTTTAGTACAAATACAAAAGTTAGTGCGTCTTTGGTCACTCTGATTTTCCTACGGAAAATCCTCGGACTCAAAACCGCACTATTCTTATACATAAACGTTACAAAACATTTGAACTAACATAATAACTTTAAACAATGAAAAAAACATTTGCTCTTACCCTAATTTTATTTACTACTTTGATTTACTCTCAATCAAATAATTCTGATTATTTGGTAACTGTTGAAAATGATACCATTCATTGTAAAATTATTGAATTAAAAAATAAAAAAGTTACATACATCATAAATGGTGAAAAAGGAAAAAAGAAAAAGAACATATTCAAATTTGCAGATGTACATTTTACTGACAAATCAATAATTAAAAACCCTTTAAATATTAAAATTGAAAAACCTGAATCTGGCTATGCTCACGTTTATTTTTATAGACCTTATGTCTATACAGGTTCAGCACTTGCCTGTAAAGTTGAATATAACGGAAATTCATTCATTAATATTAAAACTCACAGTTACTATTTGCATAAAGTAAAAGCTGGAGAAGTTCATAAATATAACCAGAAAAACCTAAAAAAAGATATTATCGAAATTGACGCAAAAGATGGAGAAATTTATTTTATTCGAGGTTCATTTGGAGGAACAGGAGAGGCTTTTATAAATAATATGAATATGTCAAATTCATTACACATTTTTAAAGATAATCCCAAAGTTGCGGAATATGTTATTTTGACAATGAAAAAAGAAAGTCCTAAATATTAAATCATATGAATTATAAAAAAATAATTGCTTGCTTTTACATAATCGGAGCAATTTCTTTTGCTTCTTGTACGGAAGATGATGAGCCTTGTACTGAAACAGTTTGTCCTGATGGATTTAATAATTGTTTTGAAAAGCCTTGTGAATAAAGGAACAGAAACAAAAAACGTTTTGTAACACCGTATATAATTTATTGCTAGTTCGAGCCTACTTACGAAAATCCTCGCGGATTTTCTATTCGGTTTGTATTTGCTAAATTAGGTGCTTAAAACACGCAACAAACCATATACAAACACGTTGTGAGCAAGCTTGACCAAACCAACATCTGACTTCAAAATTGGAAAATAGAATTAAAGCATTTGCAGTAGACTATTTGATTATGTGTATAATCGGATATTTAACATTTAAAATTACGGACAATATATTTTTAGGAATAATGATAATCTATCCAATAACAATGAACAAAGATTTTCTTAATGGAAAAAGCATTGGAAAAAGATTATTCAATATTCAAGTCCAAAATCTGACTGACCAAAAAGCGTCTGAATGGAAATGCTCATTCAGGAATTTTCTTTTCATCATTCCATTCGACCTAATATTTACAATTTTTAGCCCAACTAGAAGAATTGGCGACCGAATTGCAGGAACCAAAATTGGAATTAATAAAGAATGTACTCTAAAAACTATAAGGAATGAATTAAAAAATTATCGGATTAATAAAAACCTGATTTTTGGATTATTATTCGCTTTAGCCAATACTTACGCCTTGATATGGCTCTATGAAATAATATTAAGCTAAATAATGAAAAAGCCAGCTCACAACACCATATAAAAATAATGCGTAAGTTTATTCCTAAAACCAAAGTTAGTGCTTGTTTGCTTGCATCTGATTTTCCTTCGGAAAATCCTCGCACTCAAACTACGCACTATTCTTATACGAGAACGTTACCTGCAAGCTAAACCAACCAATGAAAATTTGCAATATAATTACATCAGTTATCCTTACAATTCTGGTTTTGTGCATTGCATATTTAATTCCAGAATTTGAAAGTATTCAGGTTGACCCAATGGGAGATGGGCAATCTGGTATTGGAAAAGGAATTATTGGACTAATGATATTGGGATTGGGAGTTTTGAGCTTAATTTTTGCAATAATTTTTATTCTTATAATAATAATTCGAGCTTCAAACCGAACTAATTGGAGTTATGTAAATTTATTGGCATCATTCCTAATTTCGGCTTTTACTTTTATATACTTTTTTGGATAAAAGAAATGAAAAAAATAATTGGACTAATATTATTATTTACTTTAACAAGTTGCTCTTACAACACGGATTTCTTTATTTTCAATACAACTGGCAAACCGATAATTGTCACATATGAATCTGGACCAAATGGAAAAGCTTTTGTTGCTGACCCAAGAATTGTGGAATTTGACTCAAATTTTGAAACTCGTGAAATAAAAAAAGCATACGAATACAAAACTGAACCTAAAGCTGATTCAGAAAATCAAATCATTACGTGTGAATTGAAAAGCGGACAAGCACTTTGGATTGGACACGATTTGAATTTTACTCTAACGAATCCAAACGAGGCTCTGATTTTAAAAGAAAATCTTGTTGAATTAAAAGTCGAACAAAACGGAGAAAAATTATTTCGAGTAGATGATAGATATGTAGTTGACTTTTTTTCGACAATTGACAGACATACTGTTGGAATAAAAGTAAAAAAAGCCAGCAGGTAACAACGTGTATAGCTCATTGCGGCTGAATTCCTCATCGGAATTCATTGCAATTTGCTATCTTTCGGTTTCGGCGGAAAATCCTCGCGGATTTTCCGCAACGAGCCATACACAAAACCGTTAGCGGTCAGCTGAAGAAATGACAGAAGAATTCAAAATAGCGATTGAAGAACTTTATAAGACGTTCGAAATATATCCTTTCAAATCAACCATTGAGGGGTGTCCGTGCTGTGTTTCTGACAATGACAAATCGACTTTACACTCCAAGCAATTAAGAGAATTAGAAGACGATGACATTTCAAGATATGCATTCAAAGCAATGACCACTTGGGGAGATGTGAATGATTTCAAACACTACTTACCGCGAATTTTTGAGCTCGCTGCAACAAGAAAACTGATTGTCGACACTTTTGTAATTTTGGGTAAGCTTGATTATGGAAATTGGAAAGAGTGGGAATCTGATGAACAAAACTCGATTCAAAAATTTCTTAAAGCGTGGTGGAAGCATGACATTAATAATGCGACTTATTTTGACTCAGAAGTTTTAATTGAAATCAATAAGAGAATACAAGACTTACCAACCATGTTGAATGATTGGAATGTAAGTGTCGATTCCCAGGGCTTCAAGAATTATGTCGACTTTGTTGAAAGACACTATCCTGAATTAAAGGGGAAAAATAAATCCTTCAAGGAATTTAGTCAGGACGAGATTAAAACCATGATCAATTGGATTGAATCAAATTCGGGACAATTAGAAAAAGGATTTTTTAAATATGATGGCGAAGATGATGAGTTTAGTAAAACAATATCGGACACACTTTATATGTTTGAACGAGTATGAAAATAAAAAGCCGAACCGCTAACAAGATGTATAGTGCATAGCACCCTGCGGGATGCTACGACACCATACACAGATCGTTGTAAGTAATTTGAGAAAAACGCTAACCATACTATTAATTCTGTCATTCGGACTTTTTTCTTGCAAGTCTGAAAAGAAATACTCGGACTATAACGAAACCGATTTTTATGAAGTTCAAGGAATTATAAATTATGCAAATCCGACAAGTGACCCTTTCGACAGTACAATCGAAAAAAATGTGAGTTTCACCTATTTTTTAGACCGACCAAATCCAAAAACGGGAATTGAGAATAACTTGAAAATGTTTGAAGCTCAAAATGGATATCCATTAATAGTTCTTGTGCATAAAGAAGACGAAAACATAAGTTTTTATGGTCGAGTTGGGATTCTTGAAAATTTGAACGTGAAGGAAAAAGAATTTCTATCTAAGCACATCGAAAAAGAAATGTCAAAGCTAAAGAAAAAGACACCTGAATATATTTATAACGCACTAATAAAAGACTCTATTAAAGAAAATAAAACGGACAAAAAATAAAAAACTACTTACAACATTGTATAAAAATAATGCGTAAGTTTATTCCTTAATCTAAAGTTAGTGCTTGTTTGCTTGCATCTGATTTTCCTTCGGAAAATCCTCGCACTCAAACTACGCACTATTCTTATACGTAACCGTTGTGCATAATGTCCGAAAAACGAAATCCGAATTAAAATTTGAGAAAAAAAGAAACATTTTGGCTAATAGGAACAATAACTTTCCTTCTGATTTTAATAATCGGACTTTTTGGAATTGACGGACTGAAATCTGACGCAGTTACTGACATAAATGTTCACGGCACTTATTATGTAATTGCAAATATTCATCTGATTGTTCTGATTATAACGCTTATTTTATTTGGTGTTTACCTAATCCGAATGTTACGTCGGAATTTTAAAAACTTGACCGCAAATCTGATTTTTATGATTTCGGACATAAGCCTGATTTTGATTTTTACATTTCTAATCTCATTGGTAAATTCTATCCGAGAAATTCCTGGCTCAACCGAATATCCACCTTTGAGTGGTGGAATTATGGAAAATGCTGGAAATGGATGGAATAATGTTTATTACATTTTATTAATAATCCAACTGATTTTAATAATTCTGCTGACAATAAGCGGAATAAAAACTGGACTGAATTACAAACGAACTGAATAAAAAAACACTATGCACAACACCGGCTATAGTTCATTGCTTCTGACTTTCCTCTCGGAAAGTCCTCGCAAATTTGTTATCTTGAGTTTACGGTGGAAAATCCTCGCGGATTTTCACGCAACGAAACCATAGCCAAACACGTTGGCAACAAGCTGAAAAAAATAAGAATGAAAAACAAAATACTGATTTTACTACTGACTCTTTTACCAATTATTGGATATAGTCAAAACCAAAATGAAAACGTTTTATACGTTGTAGATTCAATTCCTGTAATCGAAGAACCCAAAGAAGGATTTGGAACGCTGACTGAAAACGAAATTGACAGAGTTGAAGTAGTAAAGAACAAAGAAGTAATTAAGAAAACTGGATATAAAGACTTGGACGGAATTATTTATGTTTTTACAAAAGAATATGTAAAAAGACCTGACAGCATAAAAGCAATTCCAACTACCAAATTGATGTCCAAAAAAAATGGTACTTGGTATTTAAAAGGTAGCTCAACGCCTTATTCGGGCAGATTTATCGATTATTATCTAACTGGAAAAAAACAAGGTGAAGGAATTTTGTTCAACGGAAAGCTTAAAGGCAAGCGTCTAATGTATCATTTAAATGGAAACGTATCAGATGAAATCGATTACGAAAATGGAATCTCAAATGGAACAGAAAAAAGATTTTATGAAGATGGAACTTTAATGCAAAAAGGTAACTTCAAAAACGGTAAAGAAATCGGAATTTGGGAAATGTATCATCCAAATGGACAATTGAAACAACGCACAAACTTTGTCAATGGAAAAATGGACGGAGAATCTATCTCTTACTATTCGACTGGAGAAATAAAAGGAAAGAACGTTTACAAAAATGGTATTTACCAAAAGGATAAAACAAACGACAAACTTTTTAAACTATACAACGAATCCCAAGAATTATATAAACAAGTAAACTATAAAGGAGCAATTAAGAAATTAGATAAAGCACTGGAATTAGAACCGAATTGGGCTGATGGATATTTTGCAAGAGCCACAATGAAATTAAATGATTTCCAATTTGATGAAGCAATAATAGATTTTAATAAAACTCTTGAGATTGAGCCATATTTTACTAACGCTTATTCCAATCGAGCTTTTGCCATTTTGAGAAAATACGAACTTGGAAATGGAAGAACACTATCCAAGTCAAAAGACATTAAGGTAATTGCTTCAAAAGAAACTGAAATTCCAGAATCCGAAAGAACTAAAATCTGTGCGGATTTAAAAAAAGCTGTTTCTCTTGGAGATGATAATTGGATGGTTTTAGAAGCATTAGAAAAACACTGTAAGGAATAAAAAAGCCAGTTGCCAACATTGTATAAGCGTAATGAGGGCGAAAATGCTAAAAATAAACGAATTGAATATTAACAAACATAGTGGTAAACCGAAAGTGAAGTGCTTATAATCCCGCACTACGCTTATACGTTACCGTTGTACACAATACTGACCCGTCCTGAATAAAGGCTACATAATTTTAAACATTATGTACAAAAATGACAAAGTAATTAGACGGTATTCAGAACCTTTTAAATTAAAAATTTTAGACGAACTTACCACCGGAAAGTTAAACAAGTATCAACTGGGTAAACTCTATGGTATTGCTCCTACGACCATTAATGAATGGATTAGAAAGTACAACCGTAAAGACCTTATGAACACTAGAATTAAAGTGGAAACTAAAGACGAAATAACACGTATTAAAGCGCTTCAAAAGGAAATCAAGCAGCTAAAACAACTCTTGCTTAAAAAGGATTTAGATGCTCTAGTGTTAGATTCTTATCTTGAAGTAGCAGCTGAACAGTTAGGTTATAAATCCGTAACCGAACTAAAAAAAAAGCTAAATATCTAGCCTTAATTAAAGCTAAAGGAAAATCTAAGGGGTTTGCTTCTTTAACGACTATAACTCATTGTTTTGGACTAAAACGTGATGCCTACTACAAGTATAAAAATAGAGCTGATGAGCGTTTAATACTAGAACAGAAGATTGTTGAAATAGTACAAAAAAGACGCAGGTCCCTTCCCAGGGAAGGCGTACGTAAACTTATAAAATCATTAGATAATGAGTTTATTAAAGATAACCTTAAAGTGGGTAGAGATACTTTGTTTAATGTCCTTAGAAAACACAATATGCTTACTCTTAGAAAGAAATATAGTTCTAGAACAACCTATTCTTTGCACAGGTTCTACAAGTACAAAAACATCATTAAAGATGTAGAAGCAACAAGGCCTAATCAAGTTTGGGTATCTGACATCACCTACATCAGAACCGTGAAAGGTTTTTGCTATCTGGCGCTTATTACTGATATGCATTCCCGGAAGATTATCGGTTACGACCTGAGTGACAGCCTAGAACTCAGCGGTTGTACCAGAGCTCTTAAAAAGGCTTTGTATCAAGCTAAAAGTACAGAGGATCTCATACATCACTCGGACAGGGGCATACAATATTGCAGCAATGTATACACGCATATATTAAAAAGGAACAACATCAGAATTAGCATGACCGAAGAGAACCATTGCTATGAAAACGCCATTGCTGAACGTGTTAACGGCATCCTGAAAGACGAGTTTTATCTAGACCAGACCTTTGATAGCGTGGCTCATGCCAAAAGAGCTACAAAAAATGCAATCAATTTATACAATGAGATAAGATTACACTTATCTTTAGACTTCAAAACACCCAATATGGTATATTTAAAAACAGCGTAAATCAATTATTAACCTGTAGCCATATTTCAGGACTAGACATTAGTTTATTGAAACTTCTAATAATATAGATTCTTAATATATAGTTATTTCAATTTATTAATTAAATCATATTTTTAGGTGATTAAAATAAGTAGATGTTACAATTACACGGATATCTTAAAGAAAGTAATGATTTCAAGAAATTGCAGATTAACGATTTGCTTTTTATTGAATATAAATGTCTGGTGCAGGAGGTAAAGGCAGGTATTTGGTCGGATGCTAATTACTTTGTATTTGTAACATCTGGTAAAAAGATGTGGCGCAGCATTTACAATGATTATGTAGTCGAAGCTGGCGATTCTTTATTCGTAAAAAAAGGGGCAAACCTTGTTCATCAGTTTTTCGATGAGGATTATTGCGCACTTATGGTTTTTATTCCTGATGATTTTATTCGAAAATTCATTCAGCGTTTTTCTTCAATTATCAATACAGATAATTTAAGATCAGAACAAACAGATGCTATTATAAGAATTGAGCTAGATGCTTACCTCGAGGGTTACATCAATTCGTTAGCCGCATTTTTAAGTTCTCCATCCTATCCTGATAAACATCTACTTAATTTAAAATTTGAAGAACTACTATTAAATATCTTTACAAGACCTAATCATAAAAAACTTGCGTCCTATTTACTATCATTAAACAAAAACCAAAGCACTATTTTAAAAGACATTATGGAAGCTAATTTTGCTTACTGCCTCAACCTTGATCAATATGCCGAATTATGTAACATGAGTCTAAGTACTTTCAAAAGATGCTTTCAGCAAGAGTTTAATACATCTCCTGGAAAATGGTTGGCCGAAAAACGTCTCAATTTTTCTTGTCACTTACTTAAAACTACTGATAAAGCTATAAATCAAATAGGATTTGAATGTGGTTTTGAAGAATCCTCCAGCTATATTCGCGCATTTAAAAACAAGTTTACTAGCACCCCTTTGCAATACCGAGAACTCAACACATAAATACTTCTAAGTACAAAAACTGTAATTCTGGACTAAATTGTTGATTTAATGAACTTTTCTGGCTATCTGCTTAGGCAGTTCAGACAATACATTTGCATTGTAATTATTAACCAAAAAATATAAAACAATGGAAGTATTAAACAAAACAGTAAACGGATTTAGTCAGAATTCAATTGGCGCAACAGTAAAAGCCATACAAGAAAATCCTGCAATTGCACAATTTGAGCTAAGAGCTAAAAACACTTGGATGGGTGGGGCACATAACCGCAGTTTCGTTCAAGGATTTTATGGGGCATGTCAAGAAGATACTAGCCGCACAGAACCATTTATTTTTGATCATGATGAGCCGCCAGTATTAATGGGACATAATAAAGGTGCTAATCCTGGTGAAGTTTTGATGTATGGCTTATTAAGTTGTATGACCACAGCTATGGTATTACTAGCGGCTGCTCGTGGTATTGAAGTTGAATCGGTTTCATCGAAAATTGAAGGAGATGTGAATTTACAAGGATTTATGGGACTTGACGCTAGCATAAAAAAGGAATTTTCTCAAATAAGGGTGTCATTTGATATTAAGGGGGTAGATGAAGAAACCAAATTGGAGTTACTTACACTAGCTAAACAATCACCTGTGTTTAATTCTCTTATTAACCCAACCGATGTACAAGTCAATCTTGCATCTTAAATCATTAAGCTTTTAATTATTAATAATTTACTATTATGAATTCAAATCTTATTCAAATTAGAGAACACCAGAAAAACTCTTGGAATTCATTTTCTGAAGGGTGGAGAAAATGGGACGATTTTACCATGGAATTTCTTGATGAACAAGGACAATACATGATTAGCGAACTGAACTTAAAACCGACCGATAAAGTTCTTGATATAGCATCAGGTACTGGAGAACCAGGTTTAACTATAGCTGCAAGTGTAAACCAAGGTGGTTTAGTAATTGCTACAGATTTATCAGAAAACATGTTGAAGATGGCCGAAATAAAAGCTCAAACCACGTCATTAAACAACTTTAAAGTACAAGTAGCAGATGCCTGTAATTTGCCTTTTGAAGATAACACCTTTGATGCCATAAGTTGTAGACTAGGATTCATGTTTTTCCCAGATATGCAATTGGCAGCAGAGGAAATGTTACGTGTATTAAAACCAGGTGGAAAATTAGTCACTACTGTTTGGGCAGAACCAGTCAAAAACAATTGGATAACATCTATATTAGGTGTTTTAAAAAATCACTCATTAGAGTTACCAATTCCAGACCCAAAAGGTCCAAGCTTATTTAGATGTGCAACTCCTGGAATTTTAAAAGGAATATTTGAAAAATTAGGTGCTACTAAATTTAAAGAAACAGAAATTAATGGTACTATGAATTGCAAAACAGCAGAGGACTATTGGGAATTTATGAATGATGTAGTTCCGCCTGTTGTAGCAGCATTAAGAACTGCTGACAATAACATACTTTTAAAAGTAAAACAAGATGTTTTTAAAAGTTACGAACAAAGTATGATTAATTGTGAGCCATTTAACTATTCTGCCAGATTATTTGCTATTAATAAATCCGTATAAAAACTCACTAAGTTTTTTAAAATCACAAGTTGCTCAACCAGACAGCTTGTGATTTATTGTTTTTAATACTTATAAACCAGCCTAAGCACTGCAACCAAAATTTAAAATAGAATGGATAATTGACTTGATTAAGGAACAGGAACCTGAACGGACTGACCCAATCAACCTGGTTCTGAATGGCAGTTCGAAGAATCAATTGAACTGGAGCATCCGACAGAAGGAACAATTGTTTTGGACATTTTAAAAGACGGAAGAATTGGCGGTCGCTTTTGCTATAAATTAGTTTTTTTAATCACAAAGGCACTACACTATACTTAATTATAGCTAATAAAATGTAATCTATTTGTTCAACAGACTCTCAAAAAACATGAATAAAAAGGCTAGCAAAAACAATCAAAGAAGTACTTTCGACACAAAAAAACCCCGAAACAGCAATGTTTACGGGGTTTTTTGTTTTTTATAATAGTTCCAAAATGAAAATAACACTGCCTTCCTTTATACCTTCCCTATAGCTCCCCTATGGATACTCTATAGATAGTGCATGGATAGCGTATGAAAAAAGAATTTTTCCTACAAAAAGAAACCCTTGAAAAACTAATTTTCAAGGGTTTTACTTTTAACTCACTTAAATGGATAACAACCTATGTTTTCAGGCAATAAGCTCTAGTGTCCGTGACCTGAATAATCATCAGCTTTTACTTCACCAGACTGATTCATCATCATTTCATGATCATACTGGCAACAACTTGGTAAATTTTTGTAAGCTTCCTCACTTCCAGCTACTTTTTCGGTGTCGTAACCTGAGGCAGCAATAGCATTTTGAATAGCCATTTCATTTGTCTTGGCACCGTCAAAAGACACATCAATCTTCTTTTTATCCACATCCCAATTAGCCCTTGTCACACCATCTACACTGTTAGCCGCTTTTTCAATAGTATTTTTGCACATACCACAATTACCTCTTACACCAAAAGAAATATCTGTCATTGAGATTTGTTTTGAAACTTCAGTAGTTGTTGTCTCTGTCTCTTTTTTTGTATCGTTTTTACAACTTGTAAAACCTATAGCAGCTATTACGACTGCGCTTAAAATTACTTTCTTCATTTTTAAATTTTAACTGTTATTACTAATTATTCTATTACTTGTTTGACTTCGCCACAGGTTAGCATTGAATTTCCAAAATAGGGGTTTCTGATCTCTTTTTTTAGGCTAAGCCATACTGCTCCATTATCATTATTTGCCATAGGACATTTTTGAACAAACAAAGGATTGTCCAGATGTTTAAGGTTTTGGACGATGCTTACTATGTTTTCGTTTAAGGTTACAAAAGCGGCTCTTTGATTTTCTAAATCATTTGTTTGAGATATTGTTTTTATCATTTCAATACTCTTGTATAGATGTGCTTGGAGCATTTTCGACAGCTGTTTTTGGTCGATATTTTGAAATTGCTGAAGCATTTTTTTAGCTTCAGCTGATGCTTGCTTGGCCTGACTGTCTACAAAGGCATCCTTTAATTTTAAATACGAAGGAATTATGGTTTGAAATTGCTTATTGAAGTCTTCTGAGAGTTCCATTGGCATAGGCAAATCCCCTTGTTTTGTTTCGCTAGGACTCATCATACTTTTTTTACCTTGCAACTGTGCTGCTGCATCAACAGTGAAGGTTCCGTTGGTGACGATTTCATTTCCTCCAAATAAACCATCCATCACTTCATAATTATCACCTATTTTGTTTCCTAAAACCACTTCTTTCATTTCAAAAATAGGTGCATTGGGATTGGTTTTAATGTATACTACAGAACGTTCGCCTGTCCATAAAACTGCAGAAGCTGGAATGGTCAATACTTCTTTTGAATTGGCTTTAACTACATTAATTTCTGCAGTTACAAACATTCCAGGTTTAAAAATAGCTTTCCTGTTGTTTAAAACCACACGAAGGTTAACGGTGCGTGTTTTGGTATTTAATACCGGGTCTATAAAATCGACAGCTCCATTAAATTCTTGATTGGGGTAGGCATTTGTCGTTACTTTTACTTCTTGTCCTTTTTTGAATAAGTCTATTTGATTTTCATACACATCAAAATTAGCCCAAACTGTGTTTAGGTTAGCGATTTTGAGCAACGGTTGCCCTTGTTTGATGTAATCGCCTTGTTCCACTAATTTTTCGGTAACCGTTCCTGATACCGTTGCATAAACCGGGAAATTTTCTATAACCTTTTTTGAATTTTCAATTTGGTTGATTTGCTTATCAGATAATTTCCACAACTTTAATTTATTTCGAACAGCATTGTACAATTCCAGTTTTGATGCTTTTAAAGAAGCCGCTGTAATCAATTCCTGTTGTGCAGCGTATAATTCAGGTGAATAGATGGTTGCCAATAACTGTCCTTTTCGAACGTCCTCTCCCGTAAAACTGATATTCAATCTCTCAATTCTCCCAGAGAAATAACTCACTTGCACGGCATTGGCATCTTCATTTTCGGTTATTTTACCAGAAAGTTTAACGGCTTTTGCTTGTGTATTTCCATTGCCTACAATTGTAGTTTGAATATTGGCCAAAGCCATAGCATTAGGCGTTAGCTTAAACTGGTCTGTCCTCAACCCGTCAGCGCCAGTTTCTGCAGGAATTAAATCCATACCACAAATTGGACAATCGCCAGGCTCGGGCTGCATAATCTGCGGATGCATGGAGCAGGTCCAAAGTTGCTTTTCTTTGGTTACGTCACTGCTATTATGGTTTATTTCTTCTTTTGATTTGTCTCCAAAAAGCAACCAACCTAGCAGTACTCCTGCCAATAACATCCCTAAATAAATTATATTTTTTTTCATATCGCTATTATTTACTCAGCTTTAATATTCTAAATGCGCCTTGCATTACTAAAGAAAACACAACAATGCCAATTATTAAATCTGGCAATCCAGAGTTTAACCAATTCACCAAAATCCCTGCTGTTATTACCCCCAGATTTATGATGACATCATTAGACGTAAAAATCATGCTAGCACGCATATGCGCTTCTTCACTTCTCGATTTTTGCAGCAGGTATAAACAAATACCATTAGCAATTAATGCGAAAACAGAAACAATAATCATGGTTGAAAATACAGGAAGCTTGTCGTAGCCTAAAAAACGCCGAAACACTTCAACTATACCAATAAACGCAAGGATTATTTGAAAAATACCGGCATATTTTGCTATCTGTTTCTTTCTTAAAGCCGTACCGCCAACCGCAATTAAACTTAAGCCATAAACAAATGAATCTGCCAACATATCTAAACTATCTGCCACTAATCCCATTGATTTTGAAATAAGACCTGTACTCATTTCAATGATGAAAAATGCAAAATTGATGATTAAAACTATCCATAAAAGTTTTGACTGACTCTTTGAGGAATCAGCAATAGATTCCTCTGTTTTTTCTGAAGAGATGAGATGCTCGTCTAAATTTAATCCCTTGATAGAGTCAACAATTAAACCCACATCATTAGTATGGTAAAGGGTTAGGGTTCTTGCGTTTAAATCAAAATCAAGCTTTTTGACACCATCAAAATCAGCAAGTTTCATTTTAATTAGATTCTCTTCAGAGGGACAATCCATTTTTGATATTTTGAAAACTGATTTTTTCATACATTAAATCTTCTTTGTTCGTAATCGTAAGGCATTAGTTATTACAGAAACCGAACTAAAACTCATGGCTAAAGCCGCTATCATTGGGGATAATAAAATCCCAAAAAATGGAAACAAAACACCTGCAGCTATAGGCACTCCTATGGTGTTATAAATCAATGCAAAAAACAGATTTTGTTTGATATTCTTCATAACGGCATCACTTAAGTTTCTTGCTTTTACAATACCATGCAAATCGCCTTTCACCAAAGTAATCATGGCGCTTTCAATGGCGACATCGGTTCCTGTGCCCATAGCGATTCCTACATTACTTTTTGCCAAGGCGGGCGCATCGTTAATGCCATCGCCTGCCATCGCAACTACTTTACCTTTTTTCTGAAGTTGCTCAACTTCTTTTAATTTGTCTTCGGGTAGCATACCTGCCTTAAAATCTGCCAGATTTAATTCTGAAGCTACTGCTTGGGCGGTATCGTGATTATCTCCTGTAAGCATAACCACGTCAATACCCTTACTTTGCAATTCTTGTATAGCTTTGACACTGGTATCTTTGATTTTATCGCCAATAACCACATAGCCTACAACAAGTTTATCGATTGCCAAATAAGACACCGTTTTACTTTGTTTTTGATAGGTGTTCGCTTCTTCTTTCATTTTAGAAGTAATTTCAGCATTGGCGTATTCCATTATTTTAGTATTTCCCAAAGCCACTGTTTTACCTTCAATTTGAGCTTCAACACCTTTTCCTGTGACCGCGATAAAACTGTCTGTTTTTAGTATTTCTGCATTATGCGCTTTACCGTATTTAACCGTTGCTTCTGCTAAAGGGTGTTCGCTATTGGTGTTTAATGAAACAATGTAGTTCAATACTTCTTTTTCATTAAATGAATCACCAAATACTCCTATCTTCTCTACCGTTGGTTTTCCCTCGGTAATGGTTCCCGTTTTATCAACAATTAAGACATCTACTTGGTTCATAGATTCAAGAGCTTCGGCGTTTTTTATAAGAACTCCTTGTTGTGCACCACGACCTACTCCAACCATCACCGACATTGGTGTTGCTAATCCAAGAGCACAAGGACAAGCAATAATTAACACGGCAATGGCATTTACCAAGGCATAAACATAGGCTGGTTCTGGTCCCCAAATAACCCAAACTACAAACGTGAGAACTGAAATAAGTACTACGGCAGGTACAAAATATGCTGAAACCTTATCGGCTAAATTTTGAATGGGTGCACGACTTCTACTGGCATCGTTTACCATATGGATGATTTGAGATAACAGCGTATCGCTTCCTACTTTTTCGGCTTTCATTAAAAACGACCTATTGCCGTTTATGGTGCCGCTACTGACGTTGTCGTCTTCCTTTTTATCAACTGGCACGGGTTCACCAGTAATCATCGATTCGTCAATACTGGTTTCGCCTTCGGTAATAATTCCATCTACAGGAATTTTGTCTCCAGGTTTTACTTTAAGAATATCACCAAGCGCTATCTTGTCTATACTGACTTCCACTTCTTCCCCATCAACTATTTTTATGGCCTTATTCGGGGCTAATTTTAGTAATTCTTTTACGGCCGAATTGGTTTTGCTGTGCGCTCTGGCTTCAAGTAATTGCCCCAACAATACCAATGTTAAGATAACTGTTGCTGCCTCGAAATATACATGCACGGCACCTAATTCGGTTTTAAACTGTTCTGGGAAAAAACCGGGAAAAAGCAAGCCGAAAACACTAAAAGTCCATGCGACTCCAGCACCAATACCTATAAGCGTAAACATATTGAGGTTCCAGGTTTTAATGCTTTTATAAGCCCGTTCAAAAAACATCCAAGTGGCATAAAACACCACAGGAATAGATAGGGCGAATTGCACCCAGTTCCAATATTTTTGCTCCATAACGTCATACAAGGGATTATGATTGAGCATCTCGCTCATAGCTATCAGGAAAATGGGTAACGTAAACGCCAAAGCCAGCCAAAATTTCTTCAGCAAGGCTTTATAAGTCTTCTCTTCTGCTGATAATTCAGGTTGCATAGGTACTAAATCCATTCCACAAATAGGGCATGAACCCGCTTCGTCTTTCACGACTTCTGGATGCATCGGGCACGTCCATTGCTGCGTTGATGCCCCTACCAACAGGTTTTGCTCTTCCACTAAATCCATACCACAAACTGGGCAGTCGCCTGGTTTATCGTAAGTTTTATCGCCTTCACAATGCATAGGGCAATAAAACGTGCCTGTAGGTTTACCTTGGGGTTCTTTTTCTTTTTTATAGGCTGTCATATCAGGTCTTTGCCCAGCTTTATAAATACTATAGGCACCACCGTTGTTTTTCAAGACATTTTGAAACGCCTCAATTGGAATTTCCGAAGTCATATCGATCGTGGCTTCCTCTTTTTCCAAATCAACTGCAACATACTTTACGCCATCTACTTTTGACAGCATGGTTTCTACGTGAGACTTACAACCATTACAGGTCATGCCATTAACTGGAAAAGTACGTGTAACGGTTTCGTTGTTTTTGTAAGTATGAATATGATATTTTGCTTTCTTCTCTTGCAATGCATCTTCAAACGTAGCTAACGATATATGCGTTTCCATTGTTATTTCTGCCGTTGAAGCATCAAAATCTATGTCAACATTGGTAACACCGGGCACTTCCGATAATGCTGTTATTACTGTTCGCATACACCCTTTACAGGTCATGCCTTGAATTTGATATGTATGTGTCATTTTCTACCTGTTTTTAGTTTATTACAAAACTATTTACTACCCTTAAAACTGATTTTCCGAATATTGAAAAATCTTTATACAATTTCATCCAAAGGCTTTCTGCTGCCATCTTGTAAATTTTTAAACGCCGTCATAGACATTCCTGTTACTTGTTTAAACTGTTTTGCTAAATGACTGCTGTTTTTGTAATTGAGGCTATATGCTATTTCTGAAAAATTCAGTTCCTGTAATTGGATATACTCTTTTACTTTTTCAATTTTTAATTGAATCAGGTACTTTTCTAACGTTATTCCTTCTAATTTACTGAAAGTCTTACTTAAAACAGCATAACTTTTACCGGTTTCATGTTCTAACTCCGACCAAATAACATCGGTGCTATTTTTATCAAGATGTTGAATTAAGGTTACTTTTATTTTTTCAACCAATACTTTTGAAGGCTCTTTAATAAGTTCGAAACCAATATTCTTTAATAATTCATCTAGTTTGTCGTAATCGTAATTGGGCTGTTCATGCACAGTAATTTTGCCTAAGTGTATCGTGTCAACCTCAAAACCTTCATCATTTAACAGGTTAAGAATAACCATTTTACAACGGTTACAAACCATATTTTTAATATACAATGAATGTAGCATGACTATCGAATTAAGTAATTAATAATGGTACTTTGAATATAATACACTTTTACTGCTTCAATCTCATTGATTTGAAACTTTAATTGCAATTCCTGAATATCCAACACATCATTAAAATCTATCGTTCCTGTTTCGTAGCTTTTAATGAGAATTTGCTCTGCATCTTTAGCCTGCTTTAGATTTTTTAAAGCAGTTTTATGACTTATTCTTGCTGAAATACGGTCGTTTATAGCTTTATCCAAAAAGGTTTTTAAACGGTTTAACCGCTCTTGCTTTTGATAGTTTATTTCCTGTTGCTGCAAGTTGTTTTGTCTGGAAACCGATTTGTGTTTTTTGCTAAAAATAGGAATGGATACCGATACCATTGGCATAACAATGTCTTTTCCGTTATCTAAAAAATCCATATCGGGTCGTGGTTCCACATTAATATAATCCAACCCAAAACCAATCATAGGGCTACTTTCTTTCTGATTTAATAATTCTGATTTTTCAATGGATTGATAGCGTTTATCATACTTCACTAATTCAGGATGTACTGATAAATTTTCTGTATTTATTTCAAAATCTTCTGAAGGAATTTTTAAGCTATCTATCGTACTTACATCAACATTGTTTCCCCTATTCAGAAGGTTATTAAAATGGGTTTGCTCTGCTAAATATTGTTGTTGAAACACGTCTTTTAATTGCTGCAAATCATTTTGACGCATTTGTAAACGCAACACATCGACTGCACTTGCTTTCCCAACTTCAACCGAGGTCAATGCCATAGTTTCGTAGGTTTTTAATAGTCTAATATTTTCAGTTAAAACACTTTGTTTTGCCTGATTTGCATACAAATTGTAATACGATTGCGACACCGAAGCCATCAATTTTCGTTTGGCTATAACAATCTCTTCGTACTGCGCATCGGCCAACGCCTCTACATAATTTTCACGAGCCGAAATGTTTCCGAACCAGGGCAACATTTGCTTGACCGAAACTTTAAACCGCTGTGCTCCGGTTCGGGTTTCAGGTTCGCTTACAAAATAACCTGCAGCAAATTCGGTGTTAGGAATAGTATTGACCTCGTTCACTTTTTCGGAAACTCGTTTATATTGTAATTCGAATTTTTGAATTTCAGGATTGTTTTCTAAAGCTTCATCAATTAATGTTTCCAATTGTTGTGCATTTGAAAAAAGACTAAAAAAACAAGAGCCAAGAGCGAAGACCAATTTTATATGTATTATTCTATGTTTCATTTTTATGCGCTTTTAAGTTGAACTTCCGCTTTCCAGCTATATAAAACAGGCACAACAAACAAGGTTATTAAAGCGATAAGCATACCGCCAAAACTAGGAATAGCCATTGGAATCATAATATCGCTGCCGCGCCCTGTTGATGTTAAAACCGGTAATAAAGCAAGAATTGTAGTTGCCGTAGTCATTAAACACGGTCTGATACGTTTTTCACCTGCTTCTACAATTGAAGCCCTAATGTCCTTTTTTGTTTCTGGTGAATTTCTATCAAAGGTTTGGGTTAAGTAGGTCGCCATCACCACACCATCGTCGGTTGCAATACCAAAGAGCGCAATGAAGCCTACCCAAACAGCCACACTTAAATTAATGGGATGCATTTGGAATAAATCCCGAAGGTTTTCTCCAAAGACATTAAAATTTAAAAACCACGATTGTCCATAGAGCCAAATCATTAAAAACCCACCAGCAAAGGCCACTGCAATCCCTGTAAACACCATTAACGAAGTTCCCACGGAACGGAATTGGAAATACAAAATCAAAAAGATGATAAGCAATGCTAAAGGTACCACGACAGATAAGGTTTTTTCGGCACGCAACTGGTTTTCATAACTTCCAGTAAATTGGTAATTGATGCCTTTTGGCACAACCAATTCACCAGAATCTATTTTACTTTGAATCATTACCTGTGCATTTTCAACCACGTTAACTTCGGCATAGCCATCCTTTTTATCAAACAAGACATAGCCAACTAAAAAAGTATCTTCACTTTTTATCGCTTGTGGACCTTGCTCGTAACGAATAGTTGCCAATTCGCTTAAAGGCACAGGACTTTGGTTTTCTACTGGTACATAAATTTGTTTTAAATCGGTTGGGTTTGCTCGTAATTCCCGCGGATATCTTACCCGCACACCATAACGCTCACGACCTTCAACTGTTTGGGTTAATGACATACCACCAACAGCCACTTTTAACACATTTTGTACATCTTCGATGCTTACACCATAACGTGCAATTTTTTCTCTATCGATATCTATAAGTAAATATGGTTTACCTACAATGCGGTCTGCAAACACAGCTTCTTCTTTAACACCGTCAGCCTCTTTTAAAATGCTTTCCAATTGCATACCGAAGGCTTCAATTTGTTTTAAATCTTGCCCTTTAATTTTTATGCCCATTGTTGCTCGCATTCCTGTTTGCAACATAACCAATCGGGTTTCGATAGGCTGCAATTTTGGTGCTGAAGTCACACCTGGTAGTTTGGTGACTTTCACGATTTCGTTCCAAATTTCATCTGGTGATTGTATCTCTGGTCGCCAATTCCGATAAAACTTGCCATTGTTGTCTTCTATTAATTGATATCTTTCGATTGCGTTGAAGGTGACATTTTCTGAGTTATTAGGATTTGCAATAAATTGTCCGTTTCTCAATTCAAACAATCCTTTATCATTAACTTTATAACGTTGACGCTCGCCGTTTTCATTCAGCATATACTCAGGTTTGTACTGAATAATATTTTCATACATTGACAACGGTGCTGGATCTAAAGCCGATTCTGTTCTACCGGCTTTACCTACTACGGTTTCAATCTCGGGAATACTTGCTACAGCCATATCCAATTGCTGTAAAACCCGTTTGTTTTCTTCAATTCCCGAATGTGGCATTGAGGTTGGCATTAACAGAAAAGAGCCTTCGTTTAACGATGGCATAAACTCTTTACCTGTGTTTTTCATTATGAAAAATCCTGCGACCACGATTAGAGTCGGAACTGAAAGAAATAATACTTTGTTATCTAAACACCATCTTAAAATTCGTGTATAGTATTTAATAAACAATGAAAAAACACCCAACAAACCAAAACAAATAACAGCAACGAAAATGAGATTTAAGAAGATGCTCTTGTTTACACCTAAGGGGCGCCAGTATTCAGCTAATAAGAATATAATGGTAAAAGCAGAAATGATGATGTTGGCTAGGTTAGTTGTAAGTGAAAAGTAAAAAGTGAACAATGAAACGTTAATAGTTTCCTGTTTATAGTATAAACTTACGATTGCAATCACACTAAAAGCTATTAATATCAATCCTAACCAATACCCATAAATTATCGCAGCTATTCCCAATACTATTAAAACACCGTTTAAAGCATACTTAAAATGCGTTTTAATGCGCTTTTTTCGGAATAAAAACGCCGCAAACGGAGGTATTAAAAATAATGCTACTATTATGGAAGCCGTTAACGCAAAGGTTTTGGTAAACGCCAACGGGCGGAACAATTTACCTTCAGCTCCAATCATTGTAAACACCGGTATAAAACTAATAATGGTTGTCATTACTGCGGTTACAATGGCGCCAGATACTTCGGCTGCAGCATTATATACAATGGTATTAATTGGTAGTTTATTTTTGTTTTCATCTAAATGACGAATAATGTTTTCTGAAAGGATAACTCCAACATCGACCATAGTACCAATCGCAATCGCAATACCAGACAATGCTACAATATTAGCATCAACACCAAAGAGTTTCATCGCTATAAACACCATTAAAACGGCTACAGGCAATAACCCAGAAATCAACACCGAAGCACGAAGGTTAAATACCATAATAACAATAACTAGAATGGTAATCAGGATTTCTAAAGTCAACGCTTCATTGAGTGTGCCAAGAGTTTCTTGAATGAGCTCTGTTCGGTCGTAAAACGGCACTATAGTGACATGCGATGTTCTACCATCTGCAAGTGCTTTTGTTGGTAATCCAGCACTTAATTCATTGATTTTAGCTTTTACATTGTTGATGACTTCCATTGGGTTGGCACCATAACGCGCCACTACAACGCCACCAACAACTTCAGCGCCTTCTTTGTCCAATATACCACGTCTTGCTGCTGGGCCTAAAGACACTTTGGCAATATCTTTTATTTTGATAGCGGTAAAATCTTTTGAAGTAACCACAGCATTTTCGATATCTGCAATAGATTTTATATAGCCCAAACCTCTTACCAAATATTCGGCTTGATTGATTTCTAAAGTCTGCGCACCAATATCTTTGTTACTTTCCTTAACAGCTTTTACAATTTGACTTAAACCAATGTTGTATTGACGCATTAATTCTGGGTTTACATCAACTTGATATTCCTGAACATATCCGCCAATGGACGCCACTTCAGACACGCCACTTGCAGAAGACAAGGCATACTTCACATAGTAATCTTGAATGCTTCGTAATTCATGCAAATCCCAACCGCCCGTCACGTTACCGTTTTCATCACGTCCTTCGATTGTGTACCAAAATATTTGCCCCAACCCTGTGGCATCAGGTCCTAAAGCAGGATTAACACCTTCTGGTAATAAGCCACTTGGCAAGGAATTGAGTTTTTCGAGAATTCGACTTCGGCTCCAGTAAAACTCAATATCTTCTTCAAAAATGATATAGATACTTGAAAACCCAAACATAGACGAGCTTCGAATTGTTTTCACACCCGGAATACCAAGTAATGAAGTCGTTAAAGGATACGTAATTTGGTCTTCAATATCCTGTGGTGAGCGTCCATCCCATTTTGTAAAGACAATTTGTTGGTTTTCACCAATATCAGGAATGGCATCAACCGCGACAGGGTTCCTTGGTAAAAAACCTATATCCCAATTAAAAGGAGCATTAACGGTCCCCCATCCTATAAAAAGGACAAGTAACAATACTGCTACTAGTTTATTTTCTATTAAGAATTTGATGCTTTTATTGAGCATTGATTTTGATAATTAAACAGTTAGACATTGGCGCTAGGACAACACCGTATACAGCACATTATCCATGTGGCATAAAGCCATAGGATAACAACTAATACTATTTAAAAATCAAATTAAATAAGTTTCGTCAAGTTTGAAGATTTGCTTGACGACAAGAGGTGGTTTATACGCTTTAAATGAAGCGTTGCTTTCATCTAAACCTTCAAAAAGATTTATGTAGGCATAAATAAACGAGGTAATGAAAAGTTGCTGTTCAAAAGCAATTTTATCAACAGATAATTGTAACTCATCTTGACCTTCTATGACAACTTGTTTGTCATCACAACAGTTTTTCTTGGTGAGTTCACACTCGTTTGTTGCTGGTTGTTGCATTTCCATACCACAACCTTTGGCTTTTTGAAAAATGGCCGTTTCTACAAGTGTATCGCCACAATAGTGCATATCGATAGTGAATGACAATGTAGAGAATAACACTACAAAAGCCATTAATAAGGACATTGTTTTGTGGAACTGTTGCTTCATGATAGTAACAAAAGTAGTAAAATTTGCGTACTAAAAACTAACCTTAACAGAATTTTAAAGCGTTATGCACTCTAAATAAGTTCTTTAACCGTTTAAAATAAGCGCCACTTCCCTAATAATTTTCTGCCTTATTCCGCTTTTGCTTAGGTAAATATCCAAAAACAAAAAGCCCTTCATCACATGATGAAGGGCTTCCAAGAAAGGCAACGACCTACTCTCCCACAAATGTAGTACCATCGGCGCTAACGGGCTTAACTTCTCTGTTCGGAATGGTAAGAGGTGAGCCCCGTCGCTATAACCACCTTAAGTCATAGCTATCCGCTATCGGCACGTGGCCTTTAGCGTCCAGCGTCCATCGTTTCGACGGACAAATA